>JBGGMQ010000183.1:0-4814 GCA_041287975.1 Verrucomicrobium sp.
GCCGAACCCTGGACGACAGGCTTCGCCGTCGTGGAGAGATTGATGGATGACAATGCTGCCTGGAAGCTCGCAGGCGCCTTGTAGACCGGAGCTCCGCCCAGGCTTTTCAGTTCCTTCCACAACCAGGCCAGATCACGCCCCAGGGCGAGCTCGGCCAGTTTGCGCACGGCGGGTGGGGATGACCGTGCTGCCTCTTGCGGTTTGCGGTACAGACGCAGATCCGCCTCACCGTCGCGCAGGGCCAGTCCAGGATAACCCAGCACCGGCACGCCATTGATCTCTTCAATGACGACAGACTCCGGCAAGTCACCAAACGACCAGGAAGTCAGCGCATAGCGCTCCAGCCGTCGCACGGCATTGTCCCAGGCGTCGGAGGGGACTTCCTGCTTCCGTACCGTGGCTTTGATGGCCTGCAGATCGCGGGCCGCGATGATCGTCTCCTTCCTCTGGTTCACCACCTCAATGCGTGGCTGCAGGTGCGCGGGCAGGCTCTGTGGGGGCCAGTCAGACGCCTTCACATCCACCCGGTATTTAATGGTGATGAAACGCGCCAGAGATTCAAGGAAATCACTTCTACCCGGGTCAAATTCCCGGGCGATCTCGCGCACCTTGGGGTCGATGGGCATGAGCGGCCGGCGCACCGTCTTGGGCAGGGCGCGCAGGAGCACGTTGATCTGCTCCTCCCGCAGTCCGGGCACCATCCACTGGAGCTGGCCGGAGGTGAGGTGCTCCGCCATGGGTAGGGGCACCTGGACCGTCACCCCATCCTGCTCCTGGCCCGGAGTGTAGGCATAGGTCACGGGCAGCACGGAGTTGCCCAGATCCACGCGGTCGGGGAACATGGCCAGATCACAATTCAGATCGTCGCCCCCCGTCAGGTCTTCCTCTGTGGCGCAGAGAAAGTTGGGCTCCGCCTTGATGCGCTCATTCACGAGCCGGTTCAGATCGTGAACGGAGGACACATTCTGGATGCGCTTCTCGTAGTAGTTGAAGAGCGCTTCCTCGATGTCGTACACCCGCTGGCTGCGCACGCGCGTGAGGGTGGTCTCGATCTTGTCGCGCAGCTTGCGGTTGTGGCCAAAGAACCGGTGCGGCAGCAGCACCTCATCCTTGAGGAGGGCCCCGCGAATGAAGATCTGCGTGGCGGCCACAGGATCGATCTTGCCGAAGTCGATCGGTTGTTTCCTGACCTCAAGGCCGTGCACAAGCGTGCGCTCCGTGACCAGCACCCGGCCGGATTTGCCGTGCCAATGGGGCTCACTGTACTTGTACTGGCAGAGGTGGGCCCCGAGCTCGGCCACCCATGCGGGGTCGATCTTCGCCAGAGTTCGGGCGAAGAGCTGGGACGTTTGCACGATTTCACCGGCCACAATCCATAGAGGCTGCTTCGTCTTTTCCGTCCCTGGCTTGCCGGGCTTCTTCTCGCGCCGTTCGTAGATGCAGGATCCGGGGAAAACCGTGAGCTGACGATTGCCCGCGCCTTTGTAGAGATTGCGCTCCTCACGTATGGCAATGTGCCCAAGCTGGGCGGTGAGGATGCTGCGGTGCACGGCATCATCATGCGCAGCCGTGCGATCCTCCAGTGAAGGCAGGGGTTCGCCCTCGTCATCCAGAGTGTCGCGAAGCTGCCGCCAGATGTCCCGCCATTCCCGCATGCGGGTGAGGGAGAGGAAATGACTTTTGCAGAAGCGGCGTAAAGCGTTGTTGCTCCGGTTTTCCACATCCGGAGCCGCCTGCCAGATGCGCAGCAGAGTGAGGAAGTCAGAGTCCGGGCAGGTGAAGGCCTTGTGGGCCGCGGCGGCTTGTTCCTTGGCCTCTTCAGGTCGTTCACGAGGATCTGGCACGCTCAGACCGGCGGCAATGACCAGCATCTCTGCCAGCGCTTTTTCCTTCTGCGCCTGCAGCAGCATGCGCCCCAGGGTGGGGTCCAGTGGCAGGCGGGCGAGCTCCCGGCCCAGACCTGTCATTTCATGCGTCTCGTCCAGGGCCCCGAGTTCATGCAATAACTCATACCCGGAGCGGATGGAGGCAGACGCCGGGGGATTGATGAAGGGGAAAGTCTCAATTTCACCCAGCTTGAAGGCCTTCATACGGAGGATGACCTCGGCCAGATTCGACCGCTGAATCTCCGGTTGCGTAAAACGGGGGCGCTTCTCGAAATCCTCCTGCGAATAGAGACGGATGCAGACGCCGTCCTGAATACGACCGGCGCGGCCTGCCCGCTGATTGGCACTGCTCTGAGACACTTCCTCCACCGGCAACCGCTTCGTACGGGTGCGAGGATTGTACCGGCTGATGCGAGCCAGCCCTGTGTCCACCACATAGCGGATGCGGGGAATGGTGATCGAAGTCTCCGCCACGTTGGTGGCGATGACCACCCGGCGCTTCTGACCGGGGGCAAAGATGCGCTGCTGCTCCCCGGCAGGCATCCGACCAAAGAGGGCCAGCACTTCAATGCCACGGCCCAGTCGTCCATCCAGCAGGTCCCGAGTTTCGCGAATGTCCCGCTCTGTCGGCATGAAGACGAGTACATCCCCATAGTCCGTTTCGATCAGGGCGTCTTCCACCGCATTCACGGTGGCATCCAGCATGCTGATGTCATCGTCGCCCGCCTCGACTGGAGCATACCGCACATCCACAGGATACATGCGCCCAGACACCTCAATGATGGGGGCACCGCCAAAGGCTTTGGAAAACGCCTCGGTATCAATGGTGGCAGAAGTCACCAGCAGCTTCAGATCCGGCCGGCGTTGCAGCAGCGTCTGCAGATAGCCCAGCAGGAAGTCGATGTTCAGCGAGCGCTCGTGAGCCTCGTCCAGGATGATCATGGAGTATTGCCGCAGCAGGGGATCTGACTGGATCTCCGCCAGCAAAATCCCGTCCGTCATGAACTTGATGCGCGTGTCGCGGCCCGTGTCATCGCTGAAACGCATCTTGCAGCCCACCTCGCGGCCCCATTGCACGCCCAGTTCCTCTGCCACGCGTCGGGACACGCTCATGGCGGCCACCCGGCGGGGCTGTGTACAGCCGATCTTGCCACGCGACTCCGGCGGCATGGCCTCCAGGCACATCTTGGGCAGCTGGGTGGTCTTCCCCGAGCCAGTCTCTCCGGCCAGCACCACCACTTGGTGATTGCGGATGGCATTCAGAATCTCATCACGGCGGGACGTGATCGGCAGATCAGCGGGATAACGGATCGCAAGCATGGGGGCAGGGCACAAATGGGGTGGGGAAGATACACTCAAATGGGAAAAAGCCCGGACTTTTGCGAGCCCACCAGTCGCTCCAGAGAAACTCCCGCCCAATGTCCCCAAGGCGTTGCTTGTCCCGTGCCCGGTAGCGAGCATCGATTTTGCCTGCAAGGGAGTTGAATGGCATGAATTGTTCTTCTACTCTCTGTGATAAAATTGCATGATGAAACTCGAGTTCCCCAAAGAGGATTTGACCTTTGCCCAGTCGCTTTCAGCGGTGGTGAAGGTAGGCGGTGATCTGTGGGTGGGAGGCGATGAGGGCACCAAGCTGGTCGGGCTGCGGCAGAGCAGAGCCGGGGGAGCGTATCGAAAGTTTGGCGAGATCGACCTCGTCGCAGAGTTTGATCTCCCCGGCAAGCCCGCGAAACCCGGCGGTGACATGCCAGAGGTAGACATTGAGGGGCTGGACTGGGATGAAGCGGGTGGCTACCTCTGGGTGATAGGTTCCCACAGCATGAAACGGAATGCCGCCTCGTTCGTCAGCAAGAAGGGTTTCCGGATCGAAGACGAGGAGAATCTCAAGCGCTTGGGCAAAGTGACAGCCGACGGCAATCGATACCTGTTGGGCCGTCTACCGATGCGCACGGATGCGCGGGGTAAGTCCGGGATGGTGCCACACCAGAAACAGTCGAAGGCGCATTTTCGCGCCCGTCTGGACTGCACTCAGCGTTCCAGTGATCTCTTGAAGGCACTGCGCGGGGATCCTTTGCTCGAACCCTTTCTCTCGAAGAAGCGGCCGCTGCCTGGAAAGGACAATGGCCTGGATTTTGAAGGGCTAGCCTGGGACGGCAAAGGGGGGAGACTCATCGTAGGATTGCGTGGACCAGTGCTGCGGGGAATGGCCATCCTGCTCGAGATTCAGGTGGAGGAGGATTTTCGCGGCGTCGGCAAGGTGGGGAGGCTGGAGTTGACCCATGATGAACACTCGGCGTCATCCTACCGGCGGCACTTTCTGGATTTGGATGGCCTCGGGGTTCGAGACCTTTGCTTTCGGGGCGACGACCTTCTGGTGCTGGCCGGACCCACCATGCCCATCGACTGGCCGGTGACGATCTACTCATGGAAGGGCGCCCGCCATCAGATGGATGGCGGCGAGCGGTTTGGATGGCAGGAAGATGGTAGCGTGCAGCGGTTGATTCGGGAGGAACTGCCAGAGACTGAGCGCAAGCGCGACCGACCCGAAGCCATCACACTGTGGAAGGACAACAAGATCCTTGTCGTTTGCGATGCCCCATCGTCAGCGCGGCTGGCACCTCCAGCTGCGGTGAAGGTTGAGGAGTTCCAGCTGAACTCATGAGGGAAGGAAAGGGGCCGTGGACTATTCGACCTCACGCGAACACGTCTCATCATGAGGCTTGTTCCGGCACCAATTACTCTCCAGTTAAGCTGCTGCGACGGCAGCATTCAAGACCTCCCAGCAGCACTCATCGTTTGAGTTTCTGCCTGTAAGGTTTTGCCCGCCGTTTCCCGTATAGTCCCACCATGTCCTGTTCCCGCTTCCTCTTAGCCTCGGTCGCCTTCTCTCTGGCGGCCACTTCACTGCCCGCCGAACCCCAGTGGATC
>JBGGMQ010000184.1:0-3300 GCA_041287975.1 Verrucomicrobium sp.
CCTTGAGGTGGCGTTGTCAGTGGCAGGCTTCAAGCATGACCAGGACCCAGTCCACATTGTTGACAGCTTGTTTCACGAGATGACACGGGGAGGTGCTCCTGAGACGATTCCATCTTCCGTTGAGGCGTCGAATCCGAAGAAGTCGGGCTTTTTCAAGCGATGGTTTGGCAGGCGTTGAGTGTTTGGGACAAGCTGGGTACACTCATTTTCGTGTTCATTGAATCGGTCCCATGTTCTTCATTGTCCTCATTCCCATCGTGATCGCTCACGTCTATGCCCTGGCGTGCTTTGACTCTCTCCTTTCCTACGTGCGCCGTGCCGCACCAGCGGCCTGGGAGGCGGAGGGGAAACCGACCTCGTTCTTTGGGTTTGGTTTCGGGTGGCAAGCGCTGCGGGGATCTTGGGCTCGCAGCTTTGTCTGCCTGAAGTGGCTGGGCAGTCTCCCCGAGCCTCTGCCTTCTGACCCGGAGGCCATGAGAAGGTTGAACAAATATCGCCGCGCCATGGCGACTACTGCCTGCCTGGTATTGTTCGCACCCATCGTCCCGATGGTGATGGCTCTCCTCAAATAGCTTGCCCAAATTCATTCCTTAAAAATCAGTCTCTGTGTCCTCTGTGCCTCTGTGGTTAAACCTAATCCTCCAAACCATTGCACACTACCCACCTCCATGACACACTCTTCATTCGCACTCTCACCCGCTCCCTGACCTTCACCTTCGTTCCATGCCCACCATCACCTACCTGCGCAGAGCCAATGATGATCTCATCTCCTTCTGCACATGTGGAGACGGTCGCGTGACTTTTCCTTCGCAGATGAACTGCCCCTGGTGCGGCTGTGGCTGGCTCTTCACTTGCATCACCTGCGGGAAGGCCTTCACCATTGCAGAGGGGGTAAAGCTTGACACCACCTGGGAGCAACTGGCCGCCGAGGATCTAAAGGGGCGCTGGAAAGACGAGCCTGTCGAAGAAGACATTGAGGTCTGGATCGGCGTCATGAAAGGCACCCTCGCAGACATCGTCCCCGGCAAGAAGTACGTGATTCTGGATGGCAATGTCCTCCCGGTCGACGCTCGTGACGTGGTCTTTGACGGTTGGCATGCCCATCACGAGTTTGAGACTCTGCCGCATGCCCAGGCCCTTGCATTGAATGATGCGTCTGTGCTCGACATCCAACTGGGGAGTATGGAATACTGGCAAACTCAGGCACTGCCTGACGAGTAGCGACAGCTCCGAAATGACCAGAGACACAGAGAATGCCGCCGAGTTGGTTGAGACAGAATTTACAGAATGGGTTCAGGAAAGCGCAATGACTCAGAGTGACATTCAAGGTAATCTGTAAGTGACCGACGGCCGCCTCGATGCGTTGCGAATACCTAATTTTGTTAATCCAGTCTAAACCTCATCTGCATTTACCTCTGTGCCTCTGTGGTTAGTTCTCACTTCCCTCCGCACGATTGTCGATCTTCACCTCCGCCCCTGCCGGATCTATCCAGACAGTTCCCTTCACGTCACCAGCACCCGGCACGGTCATATCCCAGCCCACCAGCCCGGTGGCTCCCTTGGGCCGCGCCACATCGGGCCGGGTGTTCCAGATGTTCACCGCCAGGTGATGGTGATAGTTCCCACGCGCCATGAAGACGGCGCCACTGTAGCTGTCCTGAGTCACGCGCAGATTCAGCTTTTTCAAGTAGGTGTCGGCATCAGAAAGGTGGGCCGACTGCAGGTGCAAGTGTCCAATATGGACCGCTGGCGTCAGCTTGCTCGCCGCGACTGAGGGCTGGGCGAGGATGCTGCGCAGCGGCAAAGCATGACTCACCATCTGGATGCGGTCACCGCGCCTGGGCCACTCGGATTCCGGTTTGTCCCAGGCCAGTTCCACGCCGTTTCCATCCGGATCCGCCAGATACACGGCCCAGCTCACGCCGTGGTCAGAGGCCCCATGAAAGTCCAGACCCGGCATGGCAAACAGGCGGTGCAGCGCAGCCTTCCATCCTTCCAGTTCAGGAAATAGAAAGGCGATGTGGAAGAGGCCCGGAGCCTGCCGGGGGGCGTCAGGTGCCTGCGGCGACTCCACCAGAGTCAGGAGCACCTCTCCCGAGACGGGATGGCGCAGGTGAGTTAGACCTTGGGCATCATCGTCTGCATCAGCCTTGCGCTCCAGGCCCAGCAGCGTTTCATAGAACGCCGCCAAGGGCGCGGCAGCGCGCGTGCGCAGGATGACTCGGGTGATGGGAGAGCTCATTTGAATTATGAATTATGAATTATGAATTATGAATTATGAATGAGGAACGAGGAGGCAGGACTGGCCTGCATGCTCTAGGGGCAGCCGTTTGGTTGCGGCTGCCCCGGAGTTGGTAGTTGGGGATTCTTTATCTTACGCCTGGGCGGAACCGGGTGAGGGGATTGGGATCAGGCCTTCTTGGAGAGGGCGCGGTCAACAGAGAAGCGACCCGCACCGGAGACAACGAGGGCGACGGCGATGCCGATGACCAGCAGGAAGTACTCGATGCCTTCACCCTTCTGAGTGCCCATCCAGTTCATGAAGAAACCGTTGGCCACATGCACCTTGAGCATCGCGGTGGCGAGCACCGTGCCGATGGCAATCGCGGCAGGGCGGACGGCTGCGCCAGCCAGCAGGAAGAGGGGAGCGAAGAACTCGGTGAGGATCACCCCCAGCGCGAGGATCCAGGGGATGCCCATGGTGCTGGTGAAGAAGCCCATGGTGCCTTCATAGCCATAGCCGCCGAACCAACCCAGCAGCTTCTGTGCACCGTGGGGGAACACCACTGCGGCCAGGGCCACACGGAGCACCACAGGGGCAAAGGCCTTGTCAGTGCCGAGGACTGCGTTCGTCAGAGTGCGCACCACGCTGGAGGACTCAGCATTGGAGTTGGAGGCAAGCACCGTAGGGGAAGTAGAGGTCGTATTCATAGAGTTGGTCTTTCAGGTAGGATTTGATCTGATTTTTGATGGAGTGACTTGAGCGGGGTGCCCTTCGTCATGGGCAGAGAATGCTCCACATCGTGGTGTCGCGATAATGCCGCCTCCCTCTTGCCGTTATGCGTTTTCCGTATAGGGTGGGGGCGGTGTGGACTGAAGTTTGACCACAGAGACGCAGAGGCACAGAGACTGATTTTTTAGACAGAATTAACAGAATTTACAGAATGGATTAGGGCGGTCGCGGCAGATGCTTTATGCCCACTTATCACTCTTAACGCTTAATTTTTCGCTGCTCTCCCCCCCCATGCTCGACCTCCTTCGTTCCTTTGTGATCATCCTCGAAGAAGGCAGCCTCAATCG
>JBGGMQ010000185.1:0-4542 GCA_041287975.1 Verrucomicrobium sp.
CGCACCGCGATGGGCTTGGCCACCTTGGCACTCCACACTTCCACTTTGTCTTTGCCGATGATCTTGCCTTCGGCCCACTGCCACTTCTTGTCCTCGCCGCAAATGGCGAAGCCTTTGACCTCGTTCACATCCACCGTGCGCAGCGTGCTGCCAAAGGTGTCGATGGTGACGATGGCCTTGTTTTCCTTGAACTCCGCGGCCTTGTACTCAGGGCTGCGATAGGGGATCTTGATGCCGTAGTCTTTGGCGAGGGCAAGGCGCACGAGGCGGTCAGCCACGTCACGCTTGTTCTTCGGGTGAATGTCGTTGGCTTCACCGAGGTCGGTGATGATGGCCTGGCCGGAGTTTGGCACTTTTTGGGAGAGCGTTTGAGCTTCACGAAGCTCGGCCCAGGCGCTGTCACCGGGCTCGGGTTTTTCTTGCTGGAAGTCAGCGAGCTGCACCCAGTAGAAGGGGAAATCGCCCTGCTTCCACTCTTTGCGCCAATGCTCGATCATGGCGGGGAAGAGATCGCGGTATTCAAACGCACGTCCGGCGTTGGTTTCACCCTGGTACCAGATGGCACCTTTGATGCCGTAGCCGATGGTGGGAGCGAGCACGCCAGCGTAGAGGTTGCCGGGGCGGTGCTGCCCTGCGAGCTGGTTTTGCGGTGCACGAGGTTGCTGGGGGGCAGGCTTGCCGGCCTTCTTCGCTTCTTCGACCTTGGCGGGCCAGGCAGCCTTGGCGGCTTCGAAGGCAGCTTTGTCTTTCTCGAAGTCGTAGGTGCTTTCAATCCCCTTCCAGCGTTCGATGATGCTGGCAAAGCGCTTGTCGCCCTCCAGCACGTCGCGACGCAACCAGGCTTCAGCAGCGGAGCCACCCCAGGCATTGTCGATCAGACCGATCGGGACGTCGAGCATCTGATGCAGGGTGCGGCCGAAGAAGAAACCCACGGCGGTGAACTGGCCCACGTTGGCAGGTGAGCACGCTTCCCACTGGCCATTGAAATCCTTCTGAATTTCCTGGGTGCCGACTTGGGGCACGGAAATGAGGCGGATGTTGGGGAACTTGGCGGTGGCGGTTTCCAGATCGGCATCCCAACTGCCGCCCACGGTGAAGCCCATGTTGGACTGGCCGGAGCAGACCCAGACTTCACCGATGAGGATGTTCTGGAGGGTCTTTTCAGACGTGCCCTTGATGGTCATGCTCTGCGGCTTGGCGTTGGCAGGCATGGGGTCCAGCTTCACCAGCCACTTGCCGTCTTTGTCGGCGTCAGCGGTTTTGGTCTGACCGGCAAAGGCGACGGTGACCTTCGTGCCAGGTGCGTCCCAGCCCCAGACGGGGTCGGACTGCTTCTGCTGGAGCACCATGTTGTCCCCGATGATGGCGGGGAGTTTGAGTTCCGCAAAGCCAGCCGTGGAGACGGCGAGGGTTGCGCATAAGAGGTGGAGCGTTCGTTTCATGGTTGGTGACAAATTTCCCGAAATGGAGTGCATGGGAACGTCGGTGGCGCTCGGTTGCTATCGGGCACACCCATTAAAAAACGGTGGGCTGGGTCCCAATCAGAAAAACTTCCAAGAAACCTGGTGGGAACGCGTGATGCCTGAAAACCCCCACCCCTTTTCAAATCATGACACGACTTTCCCCCTTTGTTCGTGCCTGCTTCGGGTTGATGCTGTCGCTAGCGGCAGCATCAACTCTCCCGGCCCAGCCTCCTGAGTTGAGCGCCAGAGGCCGGCAGGCCTATGAGATGATCAAAGACACCCGTTGTTTCTCCAGTACAGCCGTCGGTGTGGCGGCCTCGACGCCGCCTGTGGTGTTCGCCTTCCGGGATCTCCTGGAAGAGCCGAAGGCAGATGCGGCGTTGAAGGCGCTCGCCAATGAAGCAGCTCCGGAAGGGCAGCTCTATGCCCTGTGCGGGCTGTGGTTCACGGATCCGGCGGCATTTCAGTCGATGGTGAAGGAACTCCGTAAGTCTGACCGGAAGATCACCCGCATGAACGGATGCATGAGAGGTGAGGAAACCCTGAACGCCGTGCTGGAAAGTTCTGAGAAAGACGTGGTGCGGCTCAGGGACAACCGGCAGACCATCAAAGAGTGGCTGGAGAGCCACTCGGGCAAGAGCATGAACTATGACATCGCAGGGGGTGCCTGGCCGTCGATGCTTCGGGATGAGGGGGGATTCCGCAAGCCCAAACGCTCTCCCCAGGGCTGAGGCGAGCGGGCTGGTCTTTTCTTTACAGGTAGTGGGGGATAGGGCATGCTGGAGAAGGTGCCTGCCCTTTGCCTCATGAAGCGACGTGTCCTATTATTCTGCGGTGTTACCCTGGCGGTGATGCCCCTTTTCTCAGCGGAGCCTGCCGCTACTGGAACAGCACCTGCCCTGGCCTCTGCGAGCCCGGCGGTGGCTCAACCTGCTGCGGTGGTGGACAAGGATCTGCCACAACCTTTTGATGCGAAGGAGGCTGAGACGTTGCTGACGCATTCGCCCTTCACCCGTGCGCTGAACTTGTCGGACTCTCTCGTACTTACTGGCGTGGCCTATCTGGAAGGGCGTCCTGTCGCGACAGTGATGAACAAAGCGACCAAGGAAAGCCACGTTGTTTCGGAAGAGCCGAACGTCCTCGGATGGAAACTGGCAGAGATCAATGCCAGCCGCGTCCTGAATCGGACGGAGATCAAGATCACGGTGGATGGAGAGACCGTGTCCGTGCGCTACAGCGACGACCAGTTGCTGCCCAAGAACACCCGTCCGGGTGGGGGTGGATTCCGTGGCCCAGGCGGACCCGGAGGTCCTCCTGGACCGGATGGTCAGCGCTTTCGCACCTCATCCCTGCTGGGCGACAACGGGCGCGACCGTTACATGGCGCTCTCGGACACGGCCCGGGACAAATTTCGTGAGATGGTGCGGGTAAAGCGCGAAGCTCAACCCAACGCCAGTCAGGAAGAGCTCACCAACTTCGCCAAGAAGGAGTTTGACCGCATTGAGGCGGACGACAAGCGCAGTCGGGAAAGGGGTGGAAGGTAGGTTAGGCGTTAGGCGTTAGGCGTTAGGCGTTAGGCGTTAGGCGTTTTTCGAGGGGTGATATTTCTAAGAACCCCATATAACTCATAGCGTGCGAATCCAACTTCACTCTGCCACTGACTTAATCACCAGGTCGGCGAGGGATTCTGAGCCTTCTTTTTTGAAGTGGACGTTCACGGGCAGCTGCTAGGCCTGGTAGTTGACTTTGCTGGCGGTGTAGAGGTCATCCACGGCGATGTTCTTTTCCTTCATGATCGCGAGTGCGGCGGCGTTGTAACGCTCCACATCGGCATTGCTGCGATAGACCTTCTGGGGGCCTTCCGGGACATAGGTGGTGGTGGCGAAGACCAGTCTGGCGCCTGTAGCCTGCAGCTTGGCGACGATTTCGCGGAGTTGTTTTTCGTAAACCTCGACGGTCGCCTGCGGTGGATCCGTGGCCTTGTCAGACGTCTTGGTGGGGTCTTCCGGCAGCACGTGCTTGAGGTCGTGCAGGCCCCAGTTGAAGTGAATCACGTCCCATTTGCCCCCATCGATCTGAAGCCAGCGGTCGATGTGCTGGACACCGAAAGTGGTGCCGCTGCAGTTCTCGGCCTTGTTGGCTTTATTCATGGGGCGCAGCACCACAGCTTTGTCGGCCAGCTTCTCCTGAACGAAGGGGGTGTAGCCGATGGAAATGGAATCGCCCAGAAGGAGGATGCGCTTTTTCGCGGGAGCGGATGGAGCGGCAGGTGCGTCTGCGGCGGCGAGTGACGCCGGGAAAGTGGCGTGAAGACCCATGGAGAGGGCGAGGAGGAGGAAAGTGGAACGGCGGAGTGACATGCCGTGGAAACGCGAAGCGGTGGCGGAAACTTCAAAATTCAAAGACGAAACTTCAAGGATCAAGGATCAAGGATCAAGGATCAAGCGGTGAGGCGACCTAAATAGGACCCTGGGTTGAAGCTGAGGGCCGAAGGTCCGGCGTGATGCCAGCCGTGGGCAACGCCCACGGTTCTAGTAAAGAAGAATTTGGAGGGCTGCAGGCTCGATCTATCCAGTGGCGATTGACGTGGGCAGCAGGATGAATAGGGCGGACTTACAGCCCTAAATCCCAACGAGAACCCAACCCAGAGCGATGCTCTGGGTGTGTTGGCGGCACGAACTGACCCGCATAAATGCGGAACTCCAACCCTGTCTGCGGCAATGAAGGGGTGGTTTGGATGTTGCGAGGTGAAGGCGTAGACTTAGGGGTGGCACGACGACTGACCTGAGCCGACATGAATGTCGGCGCACCCAGTGGGTGAGACGGGGGCGGCAGGTCTATGATGTCGACTTTGGTCCCTGGCAGCGCTTGCCCCGCAAATAGGTGCGCCAGCAGGGATGCAGCGATGTTCTACACTCGAACCTCCAACTGTTCGTTGCTCAAACTGCATCTCCTATGGCATCTTTACTGGGAGCGCAGACTTCAGTCTGCTCAGTCTGCTCAGTCTGCTCAGTCTGCTCAGTCTGCTCAGTCTGCTCAGTCTGCTCAGTCTGCTCAGTCTGCTCAGGCGGCCGGGAGA
>JBGGMQ010000186.1:0-8837 GCA_041287975.1 Verrucomicrobium sp.
CCTGTGCAACCTGGGTCCGGTGTCCAGCGCCGCCACCGCCGGGCTGCGGAACTTCGTGAAGCGGGGCGGCAATCTGGTGGTCTTTCCCGGTCCGCGCACCTTTGTTGAGGAGTGGAAAGGCAACGCGGCCTTCTGGGACATGCTACCAGCGGAG
The DNA here is from genome assembly GCA_041287975.1 of Verrucomicrobium sp. Taxonomy (GTDB): domain Bacteria; phylum Verrucomicrobiota; class Verrucomicrobiia; order Verrucomicrobiales; family Verrucomicrobiaceae; genus Verrucomicrobium. The sequence goes on from JBGGMQ010000186.1 coordinate 155, forward strand.
TTGAGCGAACCTTCCCCGGAAGATGCCGAGCATCCAGCGGTGGCCTGGCAGGCGACCGGCTTCACGCACCCGGTGACGGCATTTTGGAATGACACCGCCCAGGGCGGGCTGGGAGCCATCAAATTCAGACGTTACTTCCCCCTCAAGCTCAAGCCGGCCCGGATCGCGGAAACAAGTCCCAAGCCTGGCATGCCTGCGCCCACCCCTGAGGACGAGATCATTTCCACGGGGGAGCCACGGGTGATCAGCAGTCTGGCAAACAACCAGCCCTCGGTGGTGGAGTGGAGCTATGGTGAAGGCAATGTGGTGCTCTTCAACAGCACGGCGACACCAGACTGGAACAACCTTCCGCTGCATCCCGCCTTCGTGCCGTATCTTCAGCGGCTCATGGGCCACTTCAACCGCAAGAACGAGTCCCGCCTCGTCCTCGCTCCCGGTGAAACCTTCCGCAAGCCTCTGGGGCCGGATTGGGATGGCAAAGAGTTCTCGGTGCAGGCGCCCGATTTCAGCGAACCCCGCGCCGCTGGACGGGTTGCCTCAGATGAGGGGGGAGCTTTCCTGCGCTATGCGGGCACGGACAAAGCGGGTGCCTACCGCCTGACCATTGGTACTGATCATGTGGCCATGTTTGCCGTGCAGATGGCCCCGGCGGAGTCTGACCTGCGGCTGGTGGATCAGGAGAAGATCAAAACCGCCCTCACGGTCACCCGGGCCCCGGGATCGCCCTTGCCAGACTCACAACTGGTTGTCACTCGTGAATTCTGGACGCCCCTGATCTGGTTGGTGGGCGGATTCTTTCTGATTGAAGCCTTCTTCGCCCATCGCCTCAGCCAGGCTCGTTCCGCATGAGTTTCCTTCCTGTCCATTTTCCAGTGATGCTTGCTGAGGCCAGTCCACAGTGGACGCTAGGCTTTGAGGGCATCTCACCCGCCTTGGCGCTGGGCATGTTTGCGCTGCTCACCGTCGCCACTGTCGTGGTCTACGCGCGTTGGGTGCCCCGCATCCCTGGATGGCGGAAAGGGGCCATGGTGCTCTTCCGCATTCTTGCGGCACTGGTGCTCACGCTGCTGCTCGCCAAACCCGTTCTCCACCTGTCTCTGAAAGAACGGGTCCGTCAGCCTCTGCTGGTGCTGGTGGATTCTTCAGAGAGCATGCAGTTCACGGACCGGCGCAACCAACGCGAAGACTTGCAGCGTGCCGCCATAGCATCGGGCGCGGCCTCACCTGAGGGCGGCTTGGGGCAGAACCTCGCTTCCCCCGCCTCCTCTGAGCTAGGTGAAATCTCGCGCCTGGCCCTGCTGCAAAAGCTCGCGGCCAATGACCGCATGAATCTTTGGGCCCGCCTTTCGGAGAACGCTGATTTGCAGTTCTACCAGTTCGGTCGCACGGCGTTTGCGCCAGCCGCTGCCCCTGTGTTTGAGAACGGAAAATGGACCTCGGAAGCGGCCGCTTCCTTCTTCCAGCAACTGCAGCCCACCGAGTCGGCGACGGCCATCGGCGAATCGCTGCGCCAGGTGCTGCAGGAACCAAGGGCTCAGGCTCCTGTGGGGGTGTTGCTCATCACGGATGGTGGAAACAACACAGGCACGTCTGCCATTGAGGCCGCCCAGATCGCGCTGGAGCAGAAGACGCCGCTCTTCATCTATGGCCTGGGAGTGACCTCCCCGTTGGATCTGCTGGTGCGGGACGTGCAGGCCCAGAAGCTGGCCTTCGCCGGAGAGCGTATGGAGGTGCGTGCGCATGTGATTTCCCAAAGCTTCGCCGAGCAGCGGGTGGTGGCCACGCTCAAGGCCAATGGTGAGACGGTGGATGAACAGGAGCTGACATTGGGGGGCGACCGCGATCTGGAGGTGCTCTTCCATTTCACCCCCAAAACGGCTGGCGAGGTGAAGCTGGAAGTCTCCGTGCCCCTCCTGCCGGGTGAGGCGGGCAAGGAGAACAACGTTGCTGCCAACACCATGCGGGTGACGGACACGAAGTTCCAGGTGCTGCTCATTGAGCAGGAGCCGCGCTGGGACTTCCGTTATCTCCTCGACTACCTGCAACGCGATCCCCGGCTGGAAGTGAAGTGTGTCATGATCGATGGCGAGCCGGGCTTGGAGCAGACCGCGGGTTCGCCGTTCCTGCCGAAACTGCCGGAGGACCGGGAGACGTTCTTCAAATCGCACGTCCTCATCCTGGGCGACGTGAATCCTGAGGCCCTGGGACAGCAGCGCATGGAGACGATTGCAGAGTGGGTGGAGGCGGGCGGCGGAATCATCTTTCAGACCGGATCCAACTACAATCCGCGGTCCTATGTCGGAACACCCCTGGAGGCACTGCTGCCTGTAGTTCCTGATACCGTTTCGCCCAAGGAGTGGGTGCGCCAGCGGGCCGCGGAGCCTTTCAGACTGGAACTCACCCGGCTGGGCAAGGAGTCGCCCTACTTGCAGATGGACCCCAATCCTGAGGTGAACCAGGAGATCTGGGCCAAATTTCAAGGGGTGCGCTGGACGGCTCCGGTCTCCCGTGTGAAGACCGGGGCGGAGGTGCTGCTCGTCGACACCCGGGCCGACCGGGAAGGCCGCTACGGTCAGCTTCCTGTCTTTGCCATGCAGGGCTACGGCGCCGGCAAGTGCGTCTACTTCGGGACCGATGAAACTTACCGCTGGCGCAGCCGCACGGGGGAGAAATACTACTCCATCCTCTGGGGCCAGATCATGCAGACCCTTTCGCTGCAGTTGCTGGAAGGCGCCTCACCGCTCACGCAACTCAAGAGTGACCGCAAACAGTATGTGGTGGGGGACCGCATCGTCATCAGCGGGAATGCCTACACGGAAGGCTTCAGCCCGCTGCTCCAGCCTACGCTGGAAGGCACTCTGAAAAACGGGGCGGCAGACGCCAAGCCCTTCAACCTGCTCGCTACGGAGAAGAACACCTTCCGCGGAGATTTTCTCGCCACCACGCCCGGAGTTTATACTTATGTCACCACACGTGATCCGGATGGGATCGTGACCTTTGAGGTGCTGGATGCCCGCCTGGAGCAGTCGCAAACGGCCCTGAATGAGAAGCTGCTCAAAGGCATGGCGGACACGGGCGGGGGGCGTTTCCTGCGGGAGGAGGACCTGCACACCCTGCCGGACCTTGTGGCTTCCAAGGCTGCCACCGTGACATCCTTCAAGAAACTGGAGCTCTATCACTCCGGTTGGTTCCTCGCTGCTCTGCTCACTTTCCTTTTCCTCGAATGGCTGCTGCGTCGCATGACCCGCCTCAAATAGACGACATGAGCAACGACTCCCATCCTGAACCTCCGCTGCCTCCCGCCGCACTCACCTTGCCGGCGAGTTTGAGCCGCATGCTGGATCGTGTCCGGTGGCGTCGCACGGGTCTGGAGGCGGCGGAAGCTCCGGTGTTTCTCATTGGGGGGCTGCTGCTGGCGTGGGTGCTTCAGGCGACGGTGGACCGCCATCTTGAGCTGTCTCTTTCCGTGCGGCGTCTGCTGTTGTTTCTGGACGGCACCTTCGTCTTTGGGCTGGTCTATTTCTACGCGCTCCTGCCAGTGCAGCGTCTCTTGAGCCAGCGCGAGGCCGCCTTGCTCATCGAGAGCCGGGAACCCCGGTTCCGCACCTCACTCATCTCCGCCTACGATCTCACCGCCTCCGCTGACAGCGCGGCGCCAGAGTCCCGCGCCCTGGTGGCGCAACTGCTAGCCGACGTCACAGCTGAGGCCGGCAAGTCGGACATTGCGGCAGCCTTGTTCCGGCCAGACCGCCTCCGCAGGTTGTTCACCATTCTGGGTGGGGTGGTACTGGCCGTGGGGGTGTTGTTTTTCATGAACCGCCCGGTGTCCGGCATTCTGGTGAAGCGTCTTTTCCTCTCAGAGGTGGCCTTGCCCAGCGACACCCGGGTGGTGTCGCTCACGCAGGACCTGCGTATTGATCCAGGCATGGATGCCACGCTGAGCGCGCGTGCCGAAGGCACGGTACCGTCGAAGGGGCGGCTGATTGTTTCCTATCCCAATGGGCAGACGGATGTGGTGGAAGTGGGGCCCGCACCTGAAGACCCTGCCGTCTTCACGCATGTGGCGCGCAATGTGCGGGGCACGTTCAACTACCACTTTGAACTCAACGATGGCGTGGGGGCTGAGCACCGGGTGACCGTGGTCATCCCGCCTTCGCTCAAGGAGATCCGCTTTACGCAGGTGTACCCCGCTTACACAGGTCTGCCGGAAACACGCCTGCCGCCGTCGGGTCTGCGACTGCTGCAAGGCGCGAAGGTTCGCATCGATGCAACCTCGTCCATCCCCCTGTCATCCGCTGTTCTGGAGATCAAAGGAGAGGGGGCCACCCATGCCCTGACCCCGACGGGCGATCCTGCTGTCACGCTTGCGACCGAGTTGACCGTGCCTGCCAAAGGGTGGACGGCTTTTTCGCTGCACTTGAAGAGTACGGATGACACACCTTCCGTGAATGATCCCGTTTATCGCGTTGAGATTGTGACCGATCAACCGCCCATGGTGGCGCTCCTGCAGCCGAAGAAGGACCGCCTCAGCCTGCTGCCACGGGACAAGATTTCGCTGGGCTTCCGTGCCACAGATGATTTCGGTCTCAAGCGTCTTACCCTCCAGTACCGGGTATTCCGGCCCGGATTGAGTGAGCTCAGTGAGGCCACGGAGAAAGGCAGCATTGCCGTCGATTTTCCCTCAGGGGAGAAGTCTGTGGTGCAGAAGCTGGACTGGGATCTCGGTCGGCTGGTCCCTCCGCTCACTCCGGGTTGCCGGGTGACTTGCTGGCTGGAGGGGGAGGACAACAACACGGTTTCCGGACCCTCCCTTTCCCGGAGCATTGAGAAGCTGGTGGATGTCGTCTCTGAGGAGCAAAAGCGTCTGGAGCTGCTCGAGCTGCTGGGCGAGCGCGCCAAAGCCATTGAGAAGCTGTACGACATGCAGCGCGCCACCAACGAAAAGACGGACCAGTCGATCCGCTAGTTTCCCTTCCTTTGCTCTCCTAACAAATAAGTCCGTCCACCGTTCCGTATCTGTAGTGTTCGCCCCGTTGTGCTGTGCTGTGCCGTTGCAATTTTTTACCGTCTGAACGCCATGAAACAACAAACCGCCCTGGTCACCGCGTTCGCCTTTCCCTGCCTCCTGGCGACTCCGCTTTTCGCCCAGCAGGTTGCGCCGAAAACCGCAGCCTATCAGCACAGTGTCTCCCAGGAGCAGTTGCGGCTGGAGACGCGGCGGCAGGAGATGGAGATGCTGGAAGTGCTCGGCCAGCTAGGTCAGTACGACTTCACCAAAACGGAGCACGGAGAGTTGAAAGACGTGCTGGGGCAGCTCGACGGCGTGGCGGAGAAGGACATGCCTGAAGTCGTGCGCATCCTGCGGGAGGCGAGCCGGCAGGAACAGACCGACCAGACCAAGTCCCGTCTCGTGTCCGCCAGCTCGGGACAGAAGAACATTCAGACCCAGCTCCGGAACATGGCAGACCGTCTGCTGCTCCAGCGCGATCAGGCCACGCTGCAACAACGTCTGCGGGCTCTGGCGCTGCGTCAGAAGACCAACGAGCGCGAGACGCGACGACTGGCTAAACTGGATCAACGTCCAGAGAACGTTCCTGCGGAACAAAGTAGCGCCCTTGCCCTGGCCAAGGCAGAGCAGGCTGCTCTCAAAGAGGAGATCCGTCTCCTGCGGGAGTCGCTGGACCGTCTGGCCAACAGGGCCGCGACTGGCAAGGAGGCATTCCGTGAGGCGCTCAACACCGCCAATGGGCGCGGGTTGGAAAACCTGCCTCGTGAAGCCGTAGAGAGGCTCAATCGCAATCTGAATGAGGCCACACATGCTGAGGAGCGCATCCACGACGGCCTTGTCGCGGTGATTGAAAACCTCAATGCGAAGAAACCCAAGGAGGAGCAACTCCGCGAGCTGGCAGAGGAAATCCATAAAATCTCCGACCAGCAGGAACGTCTGGCCCAGTCCACCCCCAAGGCGGAAGCTGCTGACCAGCAAAGTCTGAAGAAGGAGCAGGAGAAGCTGTCCGACCAGATGGAACTGGCGCAGAAGGCGCTGGAAAAACTCAATGGTCAGTCGGCCCAGGAAGCCCGCAAGATCGAGGAAACTTCTGAGAAACTCTCCGAGAAGCTGGACACGAAAGATTTGCTGAAAAAGGCGGAAAACGTCGCCCAGGTGGCTGATGCGCAGACGGATCTGGCGAAGAAGCTCGATGCTCTGGGCGACAGTCTCATGGAGCAGGCCCAGCAGCTGGCAGAGAATGATGCGTCCCAGCCGGAGAAGCAGGCGCAAGCTCTGGCAGAAAAGCTGCAGGCGCTCGCCCAGCAACAGGAGAAGCTGGCTGAAGCCACGGCCCAGGCTCCGAGTGCCAATCAGGAAGATTTGAAGAAGCAGCAGGAGCAGCTGGCCGCCCAGGTGGAGTCGGCGCAGAAAGCCATCGAGAATCTCAGCCCGGAAGCAGCCGCAGAAACCAAACAGGCCGCCGAGCAGTCGAACAAAGCTGAGGAGATGCTCGCTCAGCAAGGTTTCCTCGATACTCCGGAAAACAAGACTCAGGTGGGAGAGACACAGAAGAACATCGCAGAGGATTTGAAGTCGGCCAGCAAGGCCTTGCAGGAGAAGGTGCAGGCCCTCGCCGAAGCCCGCCAGAATCAACCGACCCCGGAGCAGATGGCAGAGCAGTCTGCGGCCGTGGCTGAGACCTTGCGTGACCTGGCTCAGCAGCAGGAGAAGCTGGCGGATGCCGCGGCCGAAGCCAAGGGTGCTGAGCAACAGGCTGCGATGCAACAACAGCAAGCCGCATTGACGGAGCAGGTGAAGTCTGCCCAAGCGGCTGCCGAAAAGCTGAATGCCGAGGCCGGGGCCGATTCCGCCAAGGCGAGCCAGGAAGCTCAATCTGCCTCTGAAATGTTGAAGCAGGATGGTGCACTGGAGCAGGCAGACAAAAAGGGCGCGCTGGCTCAGAAGCAGGAGAATGCAGCCGACCAGCTCAATGCGGCCAGTGAGAAGCTCCAAGCTCAAGCCGATGCCATGGCTGAGGCACAGATGGAAGCCAAGGAGGCCGCCATTGCAGAGGCCGTGAATCAGGTGATGAATGCCCGCAGCCAGGTTCAATTGGCCCAGCGTCAGATGGAACAAGGAGCCGAAGCTCCCAGTGTGAAGGAACGTCTGGGCAAGGCAGAGGAAGCATTTGCCGAAGCTGCCAAAATGGCAGAAGCCATAGGAGTGCCAGTGCCTGAGAGCGTGGGCAAAGCCTTGGAGGCAGGGGAAAAGAATGCGGATGAAGCCCAGGCGGGCCTGAACAAAGACACCCAGCAGGCGGCTCCGCCAGAGAAGGTCGCGGCGAAAACGGCTGAGGCTTTGCAGAATGCGAATCAGGCCCTCGCGGGTCTTCAGGAAGCGGCCGCCCAACTGGCGGCTCAGCAGGATGCGCAAGCCAAAGCTGCGCAGCAGATGGCTCAGAATGCGCAAAAGAGCGGCCAGAAAAAGGGCCCGACCAAGCCGGACCAATCCAAAGCCGCAAACTCGCGGGGAGAGTTTATGGAGAGCCAGTCTGAAGCCTCGGACTTCTCCGCGATCTCCAAACTCCGCGGGGGGCAGCGGGACGCTCTGGATCTGCTGAAACAGGAAAAGGTATCGCCCGAATATGAGGCTCTTGTGCAGCAGTACATCCGCAACCTGGCCGATGGTCAGGTGCCCACTCCCTGATTTGTGTGCGGTCCGGCCTTTGCTTTGATTCATGAAACAACTTTCGCGAACCCTCGCTGGCATGCTCTTGCTGGCCTTCTTGTGCCCGGTCCATGCCGCAGAGGAGGATGAGATCCTCTTCGGCAGCAAGGAAAAGGATGCTGCCGGCCTCATCGCCATCATCTACGATCTCAAGCAGACCCAGAGCCGGCAGCCGTCGAATGTCTCGGCGGGGGAGTATCCGGACGTGGTGAAGGAGTTCCTCCAGAAAGGCTGGGATGAACTGGTGTTGAACCGCTTCTTCCGCATTACCCGGCCGCTTTATTCCACCCAGATTTTCATTCCCCGCATCTCTGCGGACGTGGCCCCCAAGGCCTATGGCGTTGACAATGTCATGCGCCCGTCGGCGTGGGTGATTCACTACAAAGGGCAGGTGTCTCCTCCGGAGGATGGCACCTACCGGTTTGCGGGCTATGCGGACGACGTGCTCGCTGTGGCGGTGAACAACAAGACCGTCTGCATCGGAGCACGGCCCGACATGGAAATGAAGAGCCTGTGGAAATCCACGGAAAATGAAGGTGCCGATGCCTTCAACGGCAACCTCATGTACGGAGACTGGATTCCCATGAAGAAAGGGGAACCCATCGATCTCGACGTCCTTGTCGGCGAACGTCCCGGCGGCGACTTCTGCGCTTTCCTCCTGTTTCAGAAACAGGGCGTCGACTATCCCAAAGACCGCAGCGGCAAACTCATTCTCCCGGTATTCCAACTCGCCCCGCAGAACATCCCCGGCAAAGACGACGGCAAGTCACCGCCTTTCCAAAAGTCGGGTTTGTTGTGGAAACAACATCGATAGGGGCGGTGGGAATGAGGATTAAACCACAGAGGCCAGAGAACACAGAGAACACAGAGACTGAATTTCAAAAGAGGAATACTCAGATGTTAAAATCTAAAACCACGGTCAGAACCTCTGTGCTCTCTGTGTCTCTGTGGTTAATTCAGAATTTC
>JBGGMQ010000187.1:0-3998 GCA_041287975.1 Verrucomicrobium sp.
GCATTGAGTTTGTCAGACGAACATGTTTCAGGCGCAAGCGACGCTGTAGAAGCGCAGCTAGTGCCTCCTCACGTCGGCAGCTACAGAGGCCATTAATGTTGTCGGGCAGAAGGTGTGCCAGAGACCCGGACACTCGCAACCGGCCTGTGCGCTGACGCGGCAGCAGCTGACGAGAGGACTCTGGCTGAATCCCACAAACCTCAAGCAGGTGGCGTTTGACGATGGCGCGCCCAGCATCCAGCACCCGCTTCCCTCCAATAAAAAACGCCCTGGTTTCCCAGGGCGTTTTTCACATTCAATGAATTGGATCCTCAGATCCAACCCCGCTCTTTAGGCGATCTCGGGCAGCTTGAAGCCGTCGCGATAGACGTCTTCGGTGGCCACCTTGTTGGCCTCATCCGCGAATTCACCTTCAAACTTGAGGGTGTCGGGGTTGAGGGTGAGCCAGGGGCCGACGTGGGCCTGGTCGGTGCCGATGTCGATCTTGTTGGCGGTGAGGTTCGCGGCGAAGTCCTCGAAGGTTTCGAGAGCGAACTTGTCGCCCTGGAGACGTTCTTTGATTTCTGCCGGGCTGAGCTTCTTGCCCACACGGTAGGAGATGTTGCCGAGATGGGCCAGGGCAGCGGCGTGGTGGCCGTGGCTGACGTGCAGGTTCGGGTTCACCAGTTTGCCTGCTTTGATGGAAAGGATGAAGTTCTTCATGTGATCCGGGCCGTCCTGGATCGCGAACTTCTGGCCGTTCCACTTACCTTCGTTGTCGTAGGCCTTGGACTCAGCGATGTAGCCCCCTTCGCAATGGACCACGTTGCCGATGCGGACCACGTTCTTGTAGACGGGCTCGAAACCCTTCTGCCAGTTCATGTCTGCCTTGGGAAGGCCGCGGTTGTCAAAAAGGATCGGCACATTGCCTTTGCCGTAATCATAGAGCGCCATCTGGTTGTTGGCGGTCTGGCCGTCATCATCATAGCCCCAGCGGTTGCCAAAGCTCATCACACGAAGAGGAAGCTTCTCGGGGTTGTGGATCATCCAGCGGGCCACGTCGAGCTGGTGAGGCCCCTGGTTGCCGATGTCGCCGTTGCCGTAAGCCCACTGCCAGTGCCAGTCATAGTGGAACTGCTCGCGCATGACGGGATCCGTCTCACGAGGACCACACCAGAGGTCATAGTTGACGGTTTCAGGAGCCTTCTGAGGTCCGGAAACTTTGCCGATGGACTTGCGAGCCTTGTAGTTCACACCACGGGAGAGGAGCGTCTTGCCCAGCGCACCGGACTTGATGTACTCCTCAGCGGCGGCCCAACCGAGGTCGGAGCGGCGCTGCATGCCGTGCTGGAGGATGAGTTTGCCTTCCACCTTGGAGGCGGCTTTCACGAGGGCGGCACCTTCATGAATGTTGTGGGAGACGGGCTTCTCCACATACACGTGCTTGCCTGCGGCGAGCGCGGTGAGGGCGATGACGGTGTGGGTGTGGTTCGGCGTGGCGATGGTCACCGCGTCGATGTCCTTGTCCTCGACGAGCTTGCGATAGTCCGTGTAGGTTTTGACCTCGATGTTGTCCTTCTTCAGGCTGGCAACATGCTTTTCCATCACGGAGGAGTCCACATCGCAGAGAGCGACAATGCGAACGCCTGGCATCTTCTTCAGACTGCCAATGTGACCGGCGCCGCGGCCTTTGAAACCGATGATGGCGATGCGGACGTCCTCGTTGGAACCAGCGGCTTTCGCCCAGGTGGGCAGGGCAAGCGCCGTGCCAGCGTAGACTGTGCTGCGCAGCACGTCGCGGCGTTTCATGGATGTGGGTGTGTTCATGTTCAGTTTAGGTTTGGCAGTGGATTGAAAAAAGGATTCAGGAGAGTGTGATGTGCAAAAGCTGCGAATACTCCCCTGCACACCCTGTTTTAGGGCGGAGCAGGTCAGTACAACGGGGCTTTTGCGGGCATGTTACGAATTTTCAGTGGGATCTTTAACCTTCATGCCGATCACTCGGCCGAATATTCCGTGAACTTGGCAGCCAGCGGGGTCGGCATGGGTTTGCCCTTGGTGAAGTAAAAGCGGTAGCGGAGCGCAAGGCTCTCTCCCTTGGCCAGCTTGTGGTCGCCCAAGTGCTCCTGGTCTTTTTTCTCCTCAAAATCATGAATGCCAAAGGGGTTGGCGGCGAACAGACCGTAGTCGCGGGCATGCCACCAGGTGGGGGCGCGGAAATTCTTGGGGTGCTCAAACATCACCACTCCCACCACATTGCCTTTGGGATCTGGACCGTAGTAGGCGACCCAGTTGGCGCGCTTGCCCCAGATGGCCTTGTTCTTGTCTGTACCACTGTTGTAGGCCTTGGCGGCAGCACCTTCGCCCTTCATGCTCAGGCCCGGGCTCAAACGGATGGCCATCGTGCCTTCCTTTGTGTCGCCGAATACGACGTCGCCTTCCGTTGCCTTTAGCGTGATGTCGAAGTCCACGTACTTCTCCCCACCAGGGAGGGCCGTCACTGTGATCTTGCGGCTGTCGGTGAGCTGTACTTTGCCATTCGGAGCCACCCACTTGGTGTCAGCCACGAAGGATGCCTTGTTTTCTTTGGCAGAGATGTCCTTGAACTCCACATGCTCCTGGCGGCCGAAGTCTTTCTCCTCGCTCCAGAAGTCCATGTCATTCACAGAGCCGTGGGCAAACCAGAGGCCACGATGGTGTTTGTGATCCTTGGCCTCCCCAGGGATGTCCTGCACCATGGGGAAGTTCCGCACCACGTTCTCCCCAGCACCGCCGATGATGGGATAGAGAAATGGACGTGGGACGTCCTTCACATTGTACTCCGTGAAGAGCTGACCGTCGATTTCGATGCGCATCCCGTTCACCACGGGTCGCAGAGTGGTCGTCTGGGCTCCCAAGGGAGCAGCCGCCGCAAAAACAAGGGCCAGCAGTGACAAAGAGAAGGGGGATCGCATGGAGCCTGAAATCATGGAGGTAGGGCAACGCAAAGGAAAGAAAAATCCTTTCACCGCACCCCGCAAGAAATCCCTCCTGAGGCCGGGAAAAGCCAGGCAGGGCAAGGGCTGGCGGCCAAAGCGATACGATTGTGACCTTTTACCCTCACAAAAATCCGCCCGTGAACCACCGCCCCTGATTCGATCGCAATCCCCGCAGCTCAAGGCACAGACTGCTAGTGGCGACCAGTCATTACAAGATGATCACCTGGAGCACAACTGTACAGTAACGCCTTGCGTTGGCCCCTCCGGAAGTCAAAGGGTGATCGCATCCCGCACCACCTTGAGCAAAGTCTTGGCGGTGTACGGTTTGGGAAGAAAGATCTTCACGCTGGCCCCGGCCGCCTTGGCAATGGCATCACTGGCGGCAACACCACTGACCGCCACGATCTTGATCGCGGGATTCATCTTCGTCAGGACCTTGATGGTGGCGGCCCCATCCATGACGGGCATCATCATATCCGTCAGCACCAGAGCGATCTCACTCCGGTGCTCCACATAGGTGGTTACCGCTTCAGCACCATCAGAGGCGAGGATCACCTTGTAGCCAAAGGACTCCAGAGTCTGGCGGGTGATCATGCGAATGGGAGCCTCATCGTCCACCACGAGTACTGTCTCCCCCTGTCCCCTGATGACGCGATCTTCGTCACTCTCCACGGTGGAGTTGCGGCCTTCCTGCCTGGCTGGTAGATAGATTCTAAACTTGCTTCCTTTGCCCAGTTCGCTGCGCGGCCTGATGAAACCCCCATGGCTTTTGATGATCGCCAGTGAGGTCGAAAGTCCCAGGCCAGTCCCTTTGCCCACCTCCTTGGTAGTGAAGAAGGGATCGAAGATCTTGTCCATGACCGCAGGCGAGATGCCCGTTCCCGTGTCCTCCACCTGGATGACGAGGTAGGGGCCTACTTTGGCCTCCAAATGCATGGCGGCGTAGTGAGCATCCAACTGAACTTTTTCCGCCGAGATGGAGATCTCCCCGCCCTCGGGCATGGCATCACGAGCATTCACACAGAGATTCAGCAGCACTTG
>JBGGMQ010000188.1:0-2810 GCA_041287975.1 Verrucomicrobium sp.
AGGTCTCGAACCTTGGTCCGCTCCATGTAGAGCTCAATCAATGGCAGCCCCTTCAGTGCGGCAAGATCCGTGACCTGCGTGTCACTCAGATAAAGAGCCATGAGCTTGCTCCGCCCTTCGAGGAACTTCAGGTTGCTCACCTTTGCGCCATCAAGGCCCACCGCCAGAGGTTCACCGCCTTCGATCCGGAACTGGCCCGTACCGTCATACTCGGGGTTGTAAAACTTGATCTCCTTGTGCATCAACTCCTCGGTCCAGGCAAACTTGGCCTTCGCGGGAGCGGGAGCAGGTGTTGGTGTCGAAGCTGGCTCCGCCGTTGCCGGAGCAGTGATTGGTGCTGGCACTTTCGTCGGAGGTTCCGCCTTCGCCATTGCTTGGGGAGTCTCCTCCTTCTGCCCGCAGTGGGTGAGACCAAGGACCGCCAGAAGGAGTCCACCAAGGGAAGAGGTGAGGTGTCGGGGCGACATGAAAAGAGCCATGCCGCTTTCCAACGTAGCCCGCAACACCAAGTTGCAGCGCACTTTAGGAGGTCACCACAGTGTCAACCTGCCATCAGCCACTCACCAGCAACGATCATAGTAGCGTGGATGATAGTGCCTGCGATAAACCACGGGTGGCGGGCAGTAGTCGTAGCCATAGTCGTACGAGTAGTACCGGTAGCGGGGCGGAGGTGGCGGCGGCGGACCGTACGCATAATAGTCGTTGGCATTGCCCACCAGAGATCCTGCCAGCGCGCCCAACACCCCGCCGATCGCCGCGCCTTCGAGTCCACGGCCGCTCTGGTGCCCGATCACTCCACCGGCCGCAGCGCCGGTGACGGCTCCCACCACACCGCCCACCCGTTCGTTGGGGCCCGGGTAGGGAGAGACACAGGAACTCAGTACGAGCGAGGCCGCGACGGCCCCGAAAGTGCAAACTGCCGGAGGATTCATGGGGTTGGTCCCATTTCGACGGACCAGAGCCAGGAACATTCAAAAAAAAGTCACATTCGGCGACTCTACCAATCAGGGCCGGAGGCCATAGACCTCCACCTTGTCGGGATGCCCCTTCACCTCGTAGGCACCACATGCCTCAAATGACTCCTTGCCCTCTTCCCAGCCCTCCAGAAAGGCCGCACTCACCAGGATGGGCTGCTCGGTCTGCCGGGTGAGGCTCTCGATACGGAAGGCCAGGTTCACGGCATCACCGAGAGCCGTGTTGATGCCCTTACCCATCGCGCCCAAAGCCACCGGCCCCAAGTGCAGGCCGATCCGGCAGTCCAGCACCACGCCGCGGGTATCCCGCAGGTGCTTGCGCACCGGCGTGGTCACCGCCACCTCCACCTCACGCAGCGCCTTGGCGGCTGCCACAGCTTTGTGGCGGATGTCAGCCTCAATGCCGGGCCAGTAGGCAAACACACAGTCGCCAATGAATTTGTCGATCATCGCGCCATAGCGCTTCATGATGGTGTTGCAGTCCGAGTACCATTCACGGAGCAACTCGGCCAGCTCCTCGGCACTCAATTGCGAGCTGAGTTGCGTAAACCCCTTCAAGTCCCCCACCAGCAGGGTGGCAAACGTGGTTCTCACCGGCACCGGGTTGCGCCGCAGCACCTGCGTCTTCGTCCCCAGCATGGTGGTGTCATTCGTCGAAGAGCTTTCACTCTGGTCGAACATGAAGACCGCTCCGCCAATCTGCAGGCGGTCGCCATCACGCAGCACCCTTGCCGTCGTGAGCGCCACCTCATTCACGTAGCTGCCGTTCGCGCTGCCCAGGTCCACAAGCCAGTAGTGCACCCCTTCACGGCGGATGGTGGCGTGCTGCCTGGAGACCCCCGCATCGTTCAGACGGATGGTGGCCTCCTCACTGCGTCCGATGAGGTTAAAGTCTTCCAGAGGAAAGGTATCACCGCTGGTCAAGGTTCTGAGGTAGGCTCCCATTTGTCACCTCCTTTCAACCGAATGGACCCATTAAAGTCAACTCTTCCTTTTTTTTTCATCAGTTTGATGTCACTCCCTTCAGGACACCCACTCACCATAGATTTCAAGTTGGCAATTCTCTCAAGTGCTTCAAGGTTCCCAGATGGTTCTTAGGCAGTGGGCCCTGGTGGCATTGGCATCGCTTCTGACATTGGCCAAAATCGAGGCCCACCCCATCCCCACGATGACCGTGGAGGCAGAGTTCCATCATGACGGCTCTTGCGACTTGAGGGTCAACATGGACCCACGGCTCTTTCTCCATGCGGTGCCCTCCACCCTGCCTCCCGTGCCCGGAAGCTGGTGGTGGGATCAAAACCCGGCGGACCAGGCGAAAACGACAGACAACGCCCTTCAGTACCTCGCCAGGACCTTGCGGTTTCAGTTGGGCGACACCGGACTGATGCCGAAGTGGGAAGTCAGACCCATCGACAGCACCCTGACCACCGACCTCTCTCCGACCAGCGCAGAGGTGCACCTGCTCGCCCGCTCCCGCGTCGCGATCCCTCACCCTCCCGGCGACTTCAAGGTCGTCCTGGACCGTTCTGCGGCGGTTCCCATGATCCTGTTGAATTCGGAGACAGGCAATCCCAAGGTGGCACCACAGTCGGTCTATCCAGGCGAGTCCAGCCGGGCCTTCACACCGCCCGCCACCTCCGGACCCCAGCCAACGGCTCCTGCGGCCTCCACGCCCCTTTCTGAGGCCCAGAAAGCCCCCTCCCCTCCCGCGTTCGGGTGGCGGCTGGCCATCGCAGCCACGCTGCTGCTCAGCCTGCTTGTGGTCATGGCCATCCATCGCCGCCATTCGGCGGGGGAAGTCAGGTGATCACCCCTCCGCCAAGCTACGGCGACGGC
>JBGGMQ010000189.1:0-2827 GCA_041287975.1 Verrucomicrobium sp.
GGTGCATCTCCGGCGCTCACCTTGGATGCCGTCATCAGAAGCATTCGCGAAGCAGTATCCAGCCAGCACGATCTAGCCATTCACGAGGTGGCATTGCTGCGTCCGGCGTCGCTGCCGAAAACATCAAGTGGCAAAATTCAACGGCACGCCGCCAGAATTGGATGGCAGAACCATACATTGAAAACATGGGAACCGAGGAAGTGACACAGAGTGACATCCGGGATTGGCTGACTGTACAAGTCGCGAATATCTTGAAGTGCCCGCCCGAGGATGTCGGGTTCGAGGAGTCATTCACCAGGCTGGGTCTGGACTCCTTGTCGTTAATCATGCTTACAGGCAACTTTGCTGCGTGGCTGGGTCGGGATCTTCCTGCCACCTTGCTCCTGGAGCACCCCTCCATTGAAGAGGTCTCGGAAGTTCTAACAAGGCCCATGTCCTGCGAACTGGAACTGCAACCGCTGCTCTCAGATCGCGACCAGCCATTTCCAGCCACACTGGCTCAAGAACGGCTTCTGAAGCATGCGAATCTGCCTCCTCTCCGTGATCCGAATCTGGTGAATCCAAGGTTCGAAATTCATGGCAGCCTTGATATGGAGGCCTTGCGCAAGGCGCTGGCCGAACTGGTATGCCGGCATGAGATCTTGCGCACCACCTTTGGGCTGCAGGAGGGTGCATTCGTGCAGTTCGTGCATTCGGAAGGGCCAGTGCTGGTTGAAGAGGTGGACTGGACACTGGATGCGCCGGCTCTGTCGGAGGAGGAGATCCTGGTACGCGCACGCAGGCTGGTGGTGGAACCCATGGACATTGGTATCCTTCCACTGTTTCGAGTGCTCGTGATCAAGGTGGCGGAGGAAAACCATCGTCTGATGTTCGTCCTCCATCACCTGCTTTGCGATGCGGACGCGCTGTGTGTGTTCTTTGAGGAGCTGGGCCGAGTGTACGCCGCTTTTCGCAATGGGTTCCCGCCCGCGCTCGAACCACTCAACTGGCAGATTGCCGACTTCGCGATATGGGAGCGCGACTGGTTGCGCGTGGGGGGTGAACCTTACCAGGAGAGACTGGCGTGGTGGCGTCGGTATTGGCAGTCTCCCCCTGAGACACCGCCTCTCCCGTTTGTCCTGAAGGAACCTCTCTCAGATGTTCCAGCGCGGGCATGCACTCTGGATGTCCCCATCGCATCGGAAATCGGAAGACAGGCGGACCTTCTGGCGCGCCAGACGAGTGCCACCTTGTTCACGGTGTTCCTGGCAGCATTCGCCTCGTACCTTTGCAGTCGGGTGCGGCAGGAGGAATTGATCCTGGGCACATACGTGTCTGACCGTAAACGTGCCGCCGCAGGGCGATTGCTGGGGATGTTCGTCAGCATGGTGCCGATGCGCGTGAGGATAGCCCCGGGCATCACTTTCAGGGCCCTCGTGATCCAATTGAGGAAGGAGCGCGACCAGATTGCCCTTTACCGTGAGCTTCCCTTCGAAGATGTGCTGCATCATTTGCAGGAGAACGGTGAAGCAATGCCCGAGGTGCAGGTGGTATTCCAGCATCTGCGTTTGCCCGGCGACTTCGTCCATCTGGAGGGCACGGAGTCAAAGAGCTGGCTTGAGCATGGACAGAGATTGGAGACCACTGGCTTGAGCTTTTCCACCGTCAAAGGGGAGCAAGATCTTGAAGCGTGGGCGAGTTTTGACGGCAAACTCTATGACCCGGAAGAAGTGGGTGCTTTCCTGAAGGGGTACGTGGAACACGTGGGTACTCTCGTGAACGATCCTGAGCAGCATTTGATGCTGCAGGATGATCGAAGCGATGGGCACGGCTGGAAGACCCTCTTCGGTCCGGGGTGAGGCTTGTGCTTGCTAGGAACTGGAAAGCGCTGGCGTACGGCCCTGAGGAATCGTGAGCCGCGCTTTCACCCAACGGTGATCGGATCCCAGGGGTGGACCTACTTCGTGTGCCAGCGTGGTGATGTTCGGACTCGCCAGAATGTGGTCGATGGGAATGCCGCACCACGGCAGCCAGGGATCGCGCGGGAGACGTGGGCCCCAGGTGGGGCGGTAGCCATATCCCCGCGCGGTGTCGCGCAATCCAGTCGCGTCCTGGAGAAGGCGGAAGGTGGGCGAGAAACTGCTGGTGTTGAAGTCGCCGATGAGCAGCCGTGCTTCGGCAGCAGGATCAGCAATCAGTCCCTGTGCATAGAGTGCGATCGAAGCGCGCTGTTGGACGAGTCGTGAAGCATTGGTCGGGGTGGGAGGATGAATGCCGCCAATGCGCACTTTGGTTCCGTAGGCCACAACCGTGGCCACGAGCATTTCATCCCGGCTCCACGATCCGTTGTATTGCTGGGGAGGTGGTTCACCCTTGGCACCCGCGGTGGCGTTGACGGTCTGTGCAGCTTCAAAGGTGAGCGCCACCACCTCGGCGTTTTCCAGCGGGTGCTTGCTCAGCAACCAGTCGTTGTGTCCGCTTTTTCCGACCCGGTGGGGATAGTCCTTCTCCAGTGGGGCGAGCGCGGTGAACCACTCTGCGGTCATTTCGGTGAGATACACCACATCCGCCTGCTCCTTTTGCAGTGCGGCCAGCACCACTGCATGCTGCCGGTTGTTCTTGAAGACGTTGAAGGAGAGAACTGTGAGAGGTTGTTGTGAGGGCACGTCCTGCTGGGTGGCAGTCGTCGTCTCATTCTGGAAAGGCATCCAGAGCGTGGCCACCTGGGCAGCGAAGCCGGCTGAAAGCAGGCAGGCGCCAACCGCCCACCACCATCGCCTCATGAAGGCCAGCACCAGGGCAAGACACAGTGCAAGGGGAGCCCAGTACACGGGGAAGTGGACCAGCT
>JBGGMQ010000190.1:0-2938 GCA_041287975.1 Verrucomicrobium sp.
AGTCCGCGCAATCCCTTCGGCGACTGAACGGTTGGGACAACCGAACTACTGCCTGAGGTCCGCCTCCTGGGTAGTCCGAGTGTCCCACTCGGTTTGGCAGCGAAGCGGCAGGCACCCAAAGAAAAACAGGCACATCTTACCGCTCCTGTCCGCACGACTCTTCGGCGACTGAACGGTTGGGACAACCGAACTACTGCCCGAGGTCCGCCTCCCGGATAGTCCGAGTGTCCCACTCGGTCAGTCAACGAAGCGACATTTCAACCTCATATCGAAACACTCTCCAACCGCTCCTCCCTTCCGCCGCATCCACCCCTTCAGGGACGTCATACCCCGTAATCGGGGACCTTACCCACCCCTTTCCATCCATCTAAACTCTGCGTCCTCCAACCGCGCTCCCCATCTTGTAAATCTCATCAGAAAATCTTGTCAATCCTGTCCAAAAAAGCGCTCTCCCACCCAGCGCCTACCTCCCATCCGCTCTCAACTCCTGCGCAAATTCCGGATACAACTGCTGCACGCACTCCGGACAGATACTGTGGGAAAACTCGGCGTGGGAATGCCTTTGCACATACGACTCGATCTTCTCCCACTGACCTTGCCCGTCATGAATGCTCTTGCAGGAGGCGCAAATAGGCAGCATCCCGCTCAGCACCTTGATCTCCGCCAGTTTCTCCTGCAGCTCCTGTTGGGACGCCGCCAGCTCCTCCTCCAGCCTCTGGCTGTTGATCAGCAGAAACGCCACACCCATGCCCATTTCGCCAAGGATGGCACCAAAGACATAGGGGGCGTGAAAGTTGGACTTGTCGAACAACCCCACATCAGGATGCAGACACCACATGATGGCGCGCAGCATCATCAGCGCACTGAACGCGGCCATGACAAACCCGATAGCACGGTAGAGCGCGAGGCGTTTCGCTCCAGCGTGCCGGAAGAACTCCCACGACATCCGCAGCGTGAACCCTGTCGCAGCCACACTCACCAACAGGTTCCGCATGCTGATGTTGGGGTCGACATAGTAGTAGTGCGCGATACCCGCCACCACCAGCGGCACCGATCCATAGACCCACCGGCGCACCGGCCGCCCTTGCAGAAAACGCAGCGTGGCTTCCAGCCGGAGCAGGCCCGACAGCACGAAAAGGCCGTTGCCCACGAGAATGCTGGCCGCCTCAAATCCCATTAGCCGGGCCAGCATCGCCAAGTACCCCAGGATTGCGCAAATGCTGCCCGCCACCCAGAAGTCAAACCCGGCATACGTCTTCTGATGCACCCGGCAGAACACCAGGACCAGCCCCACGAACCCCACCATGCCAATGTGGCAGATGGCGATCGTCTTGAGGTCCAGTCCAGAAAGCATGACAGTCGAGCAGGGGGGGCAAACTGTAAGCCATGGCGGTCAAAAGGAAAGCGACACAAAAAAGCGACGACCGTATTTTCGGTCGCCGCCTTTCAAACCTTTATCAGCCAGTGGCTTAGCGGAAGCTCTTCGCGAAGTCGTCAGAGGAGGCTTTGGCCACCACTTTCGTCTTCTGAAAGGTGCTGTTCTCCGACTTGTCCTTGAGGATTTCCTCGTAGTCGGCAGCCTTCATCGGCAGCTCGATGGTGGCGTCCTTCCAGGTGGAAAGGAGGATCGCATTGGCCAGCTCCACACTGTAGATGCCTTCCTCAGCAGGGGAGAGCAGCTTCTCGCCCTTCAGGATCGCGCTCGTGAAGTTCTGCAGGATCTCCACGTGCTGACCACCGCTGTTGTCCACAGGGATGTCCATGTGCCAGCTCTCCGGCATGGCAAAGGCGGCCTCCGCCTTCATGCAGAATTCGCTCATGGGCTGGCGGTTCCGCTGGAAGTGGATGTGGGTACCATCCTTCACCGTCAGGCGGCCTTTCTCGGCCGAGATCTCCAGCACGTTACGGCCAGGGGCCTCACCGGTGGAGGTCACAAACGTGGCCGTGGTGCCGTTGTCATACTGCAGCACCGCCGTTACGTCGTCTTCCACCTCGATTTCATGGAACCGGCCGAACTGGCAGAAACCACGCACGCGCTGGGGCATGCCGAACAGCCACTGAAAGAGGTCCAGATTATGGGGGCACTGGTTCATCAGCACGCCACCGCCTTCACCCTTCCACGTGCCGCGCCAGCCGCCCGTCGCGTAGTAGTAGTTGGTGCGGAACCAGTTGGTCACTTCCCAGTGCACGCGGCGCACTTCACCCAGCTCACCGCTGTCGATCAGGTCCTTCACCTTCTTGAAGACCGCATTCGTGCGCATGTTGAACATGGCGGCGAAGATCTTCTTCTTGTCCGTGTGAGCGGCAATCAGGCGCTCGCAGTCCGCCTTGTGCACAGAGATGGGCTTCTCCACCAGCACGTGCAGACCGCTCTTCAGCGCCTCGATCCCGATGGAGGTGTGCGAGTAGTGCGGGGTGCAGATGAGGATGGCGTCGATTTTCCCGCTGTGGATCATCGCATTCACATCCGTGTACGCGCTTTCGCCCTCCAGCAGCTTGGGCAGGGTGCCCACGCTCTCGCAGAGGCAGGTGACGCGCAGGCCCTCCACCTTGCCTGCACGGATATTGGCAAGGTGCGCCTTGCCCATGTTGCCGAGTCCAACGATGCCGAGTCTAACTGTGTCCATGGGCGGCGAGGGTAGAAAGAAAGGGCGGGGGGTCAAGGAGAGTTCCACCCAACTCCTCCCCACGGCACCCTGTTCCCCGACAAAACTACCAGAAAACGAACGGGTTTGATCGGAACGGAGACGCCAGACGACCAGACACCAGACTTCAGACCTGAAATGAATGTCTCGCAATACGCTCCCCAGCGCCCGAACCCCACCCACCCCAATCCCATCTTGTTAATCTCATAAAAATCTTGTCAATCCTGTCTAAAAATACCCCCGCACTCCATCCAAAATGCTTGCCTGCTTTGCCCGCCGTGCTGAGATGCACC
>JBGGMQ010000191.1:0-2605 GCA_041287975.1 Verrucomicrobium sp.
GCCGGAAGAGGCATTGTCCGCAATGTTGATGACCGAGCCCGTGGCAAGCTGAATGGTGCCGTTGTTGAAGATGTAGCCAGCGCCTTGGGCCTGGGTGGGTGCTGCGGTAAACCCCAGAAAGTCGAGTCCGGCTGCATTGACCGTATTGGTTACCGGAATGGTGCTTGCCGAGAATGTGGAGCCCGCCAGTCCGAAGCGGGCGGTGTAGCCCAGGGCATTGTTCCAAACGACATCATCCGTGCTCGTATCCACGTTGCGCCAGTTGCCCGCCAGGTCGGCCCAGGTGCCGGCCCCTAGCTGCACACCCGGCGTGCCCGGCACCGCATCCCACTGCAGCACCACCGCGGACGATGGAACGACTGGCAAAAGGGCAATGAAGGAGAGCGCGACGGCTTTCCAGCGGGACGAGGAAGGTAGTTCCATCTTGCGGAAGAAGGGAGTCATGAGGGAGGCGGGGAATTTTGTTGTCGACGGGAGGCAGGTCAGGGCGTCAGGGTCTGGCTGCACACCTTGCGGAACTTGACGGTGGAGCCGGACTGGAAGCGCTCCAGCATGACCTGCTGGCGTTGCTCAGCCGTGATGCGGAGGGTGCCGTTGCGGCTTTCGTTGAGGGCCTGGCCCACCGTGTAGATGGTGAACACGCCGCCACGGGAGGTAATGAGATTGGCAATACCTCGAACCACGGCCTCGCTCTCCTCGCCCTCGTCGGCAACGCCCTTGATTTCCACCACTTCACCCGGTGAGTCGTAGGTGTCGGCTTCGCCGTAAACTTTGCCTGTGGCTTTGGCTTTGTCGGCCAGGGTGCGGAAGTAGATGTTGTTGGCAATATCCTGGGCCTTGGTGGTCGTGATGACGGCATTGGGATCCGCCGTGGTGGGGTTCGGGACGCCAGCGAGCAGCGCCACCAAGGGCAGGCGTCTTTCAAGTGGCGAGGCGACGAGCGCAGGGTTCCCAAAAGGTTGGGCCTGGGCGTTCATGTTGATGCGACCTGATGTGCTGCTGTTGTGGGGCGCAAACATGGCCTTCGCCTGCGTGGGCACATCCACAGGAACGGTGAAAAGGTCCATGAAGGCCCAGTCGGGAACTTCCTTGGTATCGTTGTAGCGGTTGGGTTGCAGCCTCAGCGTTCGCCAGCTGTAGCCACCGATGGTAGCCTCAGCACCGCCTGCATCACGGCTCTTACCTTCCAGGCCAGTGTGAATGTATCCGAGTTCACCGGGCGAATAGACAACGCCACTCGGATTCCTGGCGTGCCCTTTCGGGTAGGGAAGGCGCAAGCTTGCATCAGAGACATTGCCGTTTTTGTCGGTGTCTTGCTCTGGTTCGCTGGTGGGGGTGGCCGAAGCTTTGCCAACCGAATATCTTGTATTTTGAGCATTGAAGGTGTTGGAGGAGCTCCGAACCATCCAATCTTGTTTGACGCCGTTGACGCGAGGGTCATCTGTTTCTATGGATTTGAGCTGGTTGGGGATCATGCCAAAACCCATGTCAGGAATGTTGGTGGCTGCGTTGTAGGTGAGCGTCACCCCTTTAGGAAGGGCGCCGAAATCTGGCACGGGCGTCAGATCCAGCCGGATCGCGTTGTTGGCGTTGGCGGCACTGTCGGCCACTGCCAGACCGTGGCGCATGCTGAAGTTTGTAGACGTGCTGGCCCGGTAAAACTCCATGACGATGGTCCGGTACTCACCTGGGAGCATGACAGGCCCGCCTCCCATGATGGACGTCGGTGGTGTGCCTGTGGGTGCGTTGGCAATCTTGAACCAGCGCTGGCCGCTGTTTTCTTCAGCGGACGTCTTGGTGGCGTTCGCGGTGTTGTAGAAGGAATCAGCCAGCGTCTGGTAGAGGTAGAGGCTTTTCCCGGGTTCAGGCTGCAACAGATCGACAGAGTCGAACCCGTAGTCTTTCGGGAGGTGCACCTCGATGTAATAACGAATCTTGTACCGCGAGTTGTTGGCGGTCAGAGCCCTCCATACGGCCATCTCCGTGATGTGAAGCCCGCGGGCGTTCCCCTTGAAGGTGTCGTCATTGCCGGTGTAGTTTCCGGTGGTGACCAGCTCATATTTGCCGCCGGTGTAGAAGAGGCGGATGGGTTCCACAAAGGGCTTCTCTGACTCGGCGCACCGTACGTACTCGATGATGCCGAGGGCCAGTTGGGCGAGGCGCGTGCTGTTGCCGGCAAAGTACTTATCCTGCAGGGAGCGGCTGCCAGAGGTCATGGGCCAGTCAGTCTTTTTGAGGTAGCCGATCAGCTTCTGCAGGACGTCGTCGAGTTTCGTCCGGTCGATGCCTTCGGCACTCGTAGCGGTGTTGTAAGGAGAGGCTTTCTTCCTCACATAGCCTGGATCATCGCCTAGGGCGGTGTCCGTGCCGGGGTTTTTCAGGATGTCGAGGAAGGGTCTGCCGCGGGCGTGCTTTTTCTGCGTGGTCAGCACGATGCGAGGTTCATTGAAAAACGTGGTGTCCGGATCGTGGTTGTAGTGGGTGACCTCGAACTTGGAGGCGTTCAGCGAGGTGATGAAGTCGGGCCCAAGGGTCCTGGCTTCAAAGGGGGAGTTGAAGAATCGGTTGGTCTCTCCGGACATGGTCATGTCCGTGTAGGCATGCG
>JBGGMQ010000192.1:0-9544 GCA_041287975.1 Verrucomicrobium sp.
CAGCTGCCCGTGGCGGCAAAATGCCGGTGGGCAAAGGATAGCTTGGTCGTTTGGGACGCTTGGGCTGAGCGTTCCTTGATACGCCCCTTTGAGCAGCGCATCAAGAACACGCCGGTGCCGCAGGCTGAGGCTGTCAAGTTCGTCCGCGAGGCTTTGCGCCAGTACAAGGGGCTCCCTTCCAAGGACCCCAAAATCTTCACGGATGCACTCGCCGCACAGGGGGATGCCCTGCAAAAAGCGGGACTCAAGGATCCGCTGTTTTCCTGGCTGTACGGCTGGGCAAAATATGACGTCACCAGCGATTTCGCGCTGTGCAAGGAGGCACTGACGGCGGGAACCAAACCTGAGGCGGCCAGGATCGCGGGCCCCTACGTGCAGTTTGAATCACTGCTTATGCTGGAGTTTGCCGTCAGCGATGCGCACCTGAAGGAAGATCCTGACATGGATGCAAAGCTGTTCTCGGCGGGCATGGCGACTCTCACGGAGCCGGGATTCTACGGGAAAGACGACGATGAGGTGCTGCTGGAAAACATGCGACCTCTCTGGGGACGGGTTTCCAAGAACCTTGACCGCATGAAAAAGCTGGTGTCACTGCCGTTCGAGTCTGAGTGGGTGCGGCTGATGATGGAAGGCAAGTATGAAGATGCTCAGGGCTGGTCCATGCGGGGTACCGGCTGGGCCAGCGAGGTCACTGAAGAAGGCTGGCGTGGATTTGCAGAGCACATCGCCAATGCGCGCGAGCTTTACTACAGCGCCTGGCGCATGCATCCCCGGCGTCCCCAGGCTGCTGGCGAACTTATTGGCGTGATGATGGTGGGCCAGGGGGTGGATCTGGGGGATGCCCGGCTGTGGCTTGATCGCACTCTGGAGGTGGAGGGGGATTACTGGCCGGCTCTGACAAGTTTCATGTCCTCGTGTCGGCCACGATGGGGCGGCAGCCACCAGCAGATGCTGGCTCTTGGCTTGGCCTGTGCCCAGACTCGACGCTACGATACGGACCTGCCATGGTTCTTCCCAGTGGTGATCAAGAAGATCCTCGCAGACAATGATGACTGGAAGTCCGTACTCAACCAGCCGCTCGTGAAGCCGGTGCTTCTGGAGCTTTCCCGACAGAGGGTTCGTCAGGCCGTCAATGAGCGAGTCCGAGCCCGCGCTTGCTCCGAACTCGCCTTCCTGGCTTGGGCTTGTGAAGAGTACGCTCTGTCAGCAGAGGCGTTCAAGGAAGCGACTCAAGGCTGGTCGTCGCTTGCTAAACGCTGGCTGAGCTACATCGATGAAAGGGAGGACACCGTGCGTGGGCAGGCGGTGCTCTACGCGTCGGGATTGAAAAAGGCGTGGGAGGAGGCACTTGCTGCCTACAGTAAACGGGATTTGGAAGCAACTGTGCAGCTTGCCAACCAAGTCCTGGGGCAGACCCAGGGTGATGGTGCCGCACTGGCCGGGCGTCTGGTGGAAGCTGCGAAATTCGAAAAAGAGTTCTCCACCGGGGAGTGGGTAAAGTTGAAGGTCTCGCCTCGCTTGCTCAACTGGCGAATCCACAAAGGAAAGTGGGATGCAGGCAGCGATGGCTCACTCTTTGTCAAAGGGCAGGGGGATTCTGCTTTCATTTTGTACAACGGCCAGGTTGGCAACCACTTCGAGTTGAAAGGTCGCTTCCAAGTGAAATGTCTTCCGAGACAGTCCGCCGGGCTTGGTGTCGTGGCTTGTCAGGGCTGGGTCGATGGCAAAGAACACTGGATCACCTGTCTCCAGCAGGACAAGACTGGCAAGAGCCAGGCATTTGTGCTGAATGGCTACTTTACCTCGAACTTGCCACCGGTGGATGTCGAGGGCAGTGCCAAGGCGGGCACTTTCAAAATCGTGGTGCAGGGCGACCGGCTCACTTATACGGTCAATGATCGTGCGGTCTATGAAGGTGTTCAGCCGGCTAGGAAACTCTACCCGGATCAACTCGTGCCCATGTTGCCGGACGGGCGTGTCGGTTTCTGTCACTATCATTTTCCGGCCGACTCCGAGACCCATATCTACAACATGGAGATTCGGAAACTTGATTAGCCATGTCAGGTGCCCAACCCAACGCCCCGACTGCTCGGGTGCGGGAGTTGCTGGAGGCGGCGTGGCAGCACGTCGGCCATCGTGATGGCTGGTCCGCCACCATCAGCATGCCGTTTCCTCAACGCTGGGACGAGAATTCCACACCCCTGATCTGGTATGGATACGCAGACCGCATGGTCCCGGGCCTGAACGATGGCGTGGAGGTAGCAGCAGCGTGGGCGAGTGTGGTTTGCGATCTGTCGCATCCGCGCCCACCACAAGTCATCCAGGAATCACCGGGCATCCAGTTGCTGAGAGTGCAGGGAGTTCGTCCTCTCTCTTCTTCCGAGATCCATGCGTTCAATAGGGGAACTCCCATAGTGCAGTTGCTGTCCACGGGACAACGCAACCCTGAACTGAAAGCGGCGTGTCAGTTCTGGCGAGAATGCCATGGGCGCTTCTTCGATTCCGTGGCAGCGCGACATCCTGATTTTGTAGCCTGGTTGAATCAAGCTGGGAGCTGAGACTAAAAAGACCGCACTCGTGAGAGTGCGGTCCCAGCAGGGATATCGGCGGACTTGTCCGTCAGCTTGTTCTACTTCTTTGCTGGCTCAGCACTCCAGACTTTGATGTCGTCGTAGAAGCCATCCTTGCCCGCCACGCCCAGTTCGATCTTGGACGTCGTCTCATGGGCGATGCCGGAAGATTTCAAGTAACCCGCAGGCTTGCCGTCGATCGTGACACGCATTTCGTCACCCACAGTCTCCACGACCAACGTGTACCATTTGCCCGTCTCCAGCTTTGCAGGGTAGGTCACCTGGCGCCCCACCAGGAGCTTGTTTGCTTCGGCTTTTTTCGCGGGATCAGTGCTGTTCCGCATTTCTCGGATCTCGTTCTTCATGCCACCATCACGCTCGTCGATGATGGTCACGCCATTCAGCCGCACCTGAGCGCGGCAAAGGTGGCCGTAGTGGGCACCGGTGTACTTCCGGTCGTCGAATTCCACGTCGATCATCGTGGCCCCTTCAAACTTGATCTTCACCTCGACCACGCTGTCTTTGGTGGGGATCTCACGACCGTGCACCGCGGCGTGGGCGGTGACGGCAGGCTTGCCATCCGCGGCTGGAATGTTCTGATCACGTGTTTGAGTGCCTTTCAGTGTGCCATTTTCCACTGCAAAGGTGGGCACGACTTTGTGCCAGACGGCTGCAGGGGTAGCTCCTTGAAAATCGTCGGAGAACAGGAGTTCCTTCTTTTTTGCCAGGCTGTCGGTGGGAATCTTGGGCAGATCAGCGGCCGGGGAGGGGAAGGCGGCTACCAAGGCCAGGAGCGGAGTCAGCAGGAGGAGGCCGGTTTGGCGTTGTATGTGAATCATAGGGAAGGTGTAGTGAACCGCTGAATACGATGCGCCGTCCTGAGTCTTTCTTGAGTTGGGCGGAGGAGACCTCTCCGTACACCGAATTGCTTATTGGTGATTGAAATTTAACCCATCCAGATCTCCACTGAGATGCGTTAAGGCCATGTCCGCACATCATGCCCACCGCTCTCACATTCTCCATCCGCCAGGTTCGCTTGGGACTCGATATCTCGCACGTGCGGGAAATCTTGCCATGTGTAAAGCTCGTTCATCCTCCGGAAATGCCGTACATCCTGCGGGGATTTGTGAATGTTGAGCAGGAGCTGATCCCTGTGCTCCGGTTGGAAGGGCTGTTGCAGCTGGACCTTGAGGACTCTCATTGGAATCCCGAGCGGAATCTGGGTTCCCGCATCCTGGTGGCAAATCTCGACGGATTGGCAGTGGCCTGGATGGTGGATGAAGGGGTGGAGATGCTCCGGTACAAGGTGGCCGAAACCGTGAAACTTCCAGGCAATCACATTCTGAACAATTGTGCGGATCACGTCATTCCCCGTCCGCCGCCAGAGATGTCCATCGTCCTGCTTCAGGCAAAGAAGCTGCTCTTTGAGAGCGAGCGGGTTCGCGTGGCCCAGCTGTTGCGCCGTGAGAAGCAACGCTTGGACATGGTAGGGGAGGAAGCCATAGTCCCCGCCTGAGGAGGGGGTGTGATCTCGTGTACTGATTGACTGCCTGCTCGTGACAGCCTCCCCGCCAGTAGCCTCCCTCCTTCAGGATCCCGATTTCCGGGAGTTGAAGCGCTGGATCATTTCCGCCACAGGACTGTCCTACTATGTGGACAAGGATCAGGATCTGGCCGCGGCCGTCTTGCGCAGCCAAGGCGGCGCAGAGAAGGCAGCCTCCGAAATCCTGGTGAGCCTGGCTCGTACTGGCAGCATCACTCTGGACCGCCTTGTAGAGGAGCTCACCATCGGTGAAACATTCTTTTTCCGGCACCTGGAGATGTTTCACGCCCTGCGGGATCATGTCTTTCCTGATCTGTTGAAGCGTCGTGCAGGTCTGCGTGCTCTTCGGATCTGGAGTGCGGGCTGCTCGGTGGGGGCCGAGCCGTACTCCATCGCCATTTTGTTCCTCGAACTCCTGGGTCAGGATGCCGGGTCCTGGAAGATCGACATCATTGCCACAGACATCAACCGTCGTTTCCTGACACTGGCCAGGGCGGGGGTGTATGATGTCTGGGCTTTGCGGGGGCTGCCCAAGGATTTGCTTCAGCGTCGCTTTCAGAAGGTGGGCTCCCGCTGGATGCTGGATGAGACTTGCCGGAAGATGGTGCGCTTTCGCCATCACAATCTTGTCTCCGACAAGTTTCCCTCCATCGAGAATGAACTGAGCGGCCTGGATCTCATCATCTGCCGGAATGTAGTCATATACTTCGATGGCGAGACCATTCGAAAGATGACCGAACAGTTTTTCCGCAGCCTGGTGCCAGGAGGCTGGCTTGCCGTGGGTCACTCCGAGCCCCACACGGACACCTTTCGTGCGTTCCATACCATCAACGCGCCTGGCGCAGTCCTCTACCAGCGTCCGGCGGAGGGGAATGATCCACGGCAAATTCAGAAGCAGGGCGCTGTTGGCTGGGTGCCACCTCACGTGCCAGTACTTGAGAAAAAGGCACCTCCCGAAGTTTCTAAACCCTCTGCGAAACCGCAGCCGGTGCCTGCCAGATCCGAGCGGCTTGCACCCATCGCCAAGGAGGGCGCGAGTTCTACTCTAGATGCCAGGCATCTAGAAATCTCCCGCCTTGCCGATCAGGGGGATCTCCAGGAAGCCTGCCGGAAATGTGAGGCTCTTACCCAGCAGCAGCCCCTCGATGAAGGCTCCCACTTTCAACTCGGCCTGCTGCTTTTTCAGCTCGGTCTATGGGACAAGGCGGGACGAGCGTTGAAGTGTTGTCTCTATCTCAAGAGGGATCTGGCCATCGCTCACTACTACCTCGGGCTTGTTCAACTCAGCTTGGGCGAGAGCGCATTGCGAAGTTTCAAAAACGCATTCAAACTCATCCGCCGGATTCCAGACGATGAAGTTCAGCCTTGGGGAGACGGATTGACCGCCGCGGAATTGAGAACCCTCATCAAACCTTATCTGGAGAATGGAGAAACCGATGGCCAATGATTCCTCACTGATGAATGACGATGTATTGGAGAAGATTCTCCTGCGGCGGGCTGCGGCGCTGGCCGACCGCAAAAGCCACATCGATGCTCCGGCTGATGTCTTGGAAGTCCTGCTTCTCCAGGTCGGCCCCCATTTGTTGGGCCTCCCTGCGGCTGATGTCCGGCAGATCTTCAGTTTCCCTCGATGGGCTCCTGTGCCAGAGGCCCATCCCGCTCTGCTGGGCGTCATCAGTGTGCAGAATGACCTCATCTGCCTCATCAGTCCCTATCCGTATCTGAAAGAGACTTCGGGTCCGGTGGATCATTTTTCGAAAGCAGTGCTTCTCATTCACCCAGTATTGCGCGTCGCACTGGGCTGCGATGAGGTGCTGGGTTTTGCAAAACTGACCCCAGATCAGATCAAAGAAAATCGAGTATTTGAGAGCGGGGGAAGGCCCGGCATCCTCCTTGACGCGAATCAAGTGCTTGAGGCTTTCCAAACCGCCAGTCCCGTCTAACTGAAGGCAGCGACATTTTTCCATCCTCCATGAATCCATCCTCGAACTCCTGGCGCGACCTGAAGGTCGGTACCAAGCTCACTCTCATTCCCGCATTTTTCCTCGTCGCCCTGGGAACGATTCTTTACTTCACCATCAGCACTCTGCAAAGCCAGCAGGGCAAGTTTGTCGTGCTGGAGCTGGTCGGCCGCCAGCGCATGCTTCAGCAGTACCATTTCTCCACCGCGCTCCTTGTCATGGATCAGCGCACCACTCAGGAGAAGCTGGACTATGTTCGCAAAGTGTGGCTCGATACCCAGCGGGCCCTTATCGATGGTGGTCCGGCGATCGAGAGGATGAACCGGCCGGAAGTCGTCGTCGTTCCAGCAGCGCCGGAAGGCACAGTCCGGGACAATCTTCTCAAGCAGTCCCAGCTCATCCAGGTGTCGCTGGATGACACGGATCGTCTCATCACATTGACCCGGACCTCTCCCGAATTTGCTCCATTGCTCACCAGCCTTTTGAAGAGGGAGACGGAGATTCAGGACCTCGGCATCTTGATCAACAAGGGCTACACCGCCCAGTTGGAGCAGGAATCCAAAGACCTCGTTGCCAAGGAAATCTTTATTTCCGTGCTCGTAGGTGCACTGGGATTCCTCATCAGCTTCGGCATCGCCCGTGGTGTCACGCAGCCGTTGCAGAAGCTGGTGAACCTGGCCGATGACGTCTCCAAAGGCAATCTCAGGACCGAGAAGGTCCGTCTGGCGGATCGGAGTGAACTGGGCCAGCTCGGCAATGCCTTCGACAACATGCTGGACAACCTCAAGGACCTCAGCGGTCAGATCCTGGGCGTCACCGGCAACATCAACTCGGCCGCTGCCGAGATCCTTGCTTCGACCCAGCAGCAGGCCTCCAGCACGAAGGAGCAGGCGGCCACGGTTCAGGAAGTGTCTGCCACGATGCAGGAAATAACGCAATCTGGTGCCGAGATCGCAGAGAAGGCGAAACAGATCGCCGCTTCAGCAGAGGCCACGTCCGCGGCCAGTCAGTCCGGCGTGGGCGCCGTACAGGCCACCACCCGCCTCATGGAGGGCATCCGCTCCCAGATTGAAGAGGTGGCGGTCAAGATCGTCGGCCTCAGTGAACGCACTCAAGCCATCGGCGAGATCGTCAACACCGTGAACGAAATCTCCGACCAGTCGAATCTGCTCGCCCTCAATGCCAGCATTGAGGCTGCCAGCGCTGGCGAGCACGGCAGTCGCTTCGCCGTGGTGGCGGGTGAAATGCGAAATCTCGCCCAGCGCGCCAAGGAAAGCACCGTCCAGGTGGGTGCCATTCTTGGCGAAATTCAGCGGGGCATCAACAGCACCGTGATGCTCACCGAGGAGGCCGTGAAGCGTTCCGACTCCGGCCGTCAGCAGGCTCAAGTCACAGAGCAAACCATCAACCAGATGACCCAGACCACCGTCGAGAGCGTGCACGCCTTCCAGCAGATCATCGGTGCCACCAGTCAGCAGCAGATCGGCTTCGATCAGGTCACTCAAGGCATGCGCGACATCCGCCAGGCCGCCGAGCAGACCGCCATCGGCACGTCCCAGCTCGAAAAGGCCCTCGGCAATCTCAACGACCTCAGCATCCAGCTCCGCGCGGCCGTGGGACGCTATCAACTGTAAATTATAAATTTGAAATTATAAATGAGACCCGCGGTGCGGTTGAGTGTTGGCTCTTGAACCCATTTTTCATTTCTAATTTATCATTCATCACTTTTAAAGAAAGATGTCTTCCCCGTCCGATATCCAGCAGCGAGTGCTAGCCGCATTCCAGCAGGAGTACCGTGACCAGGTGGTGGGCATTCGTGCTTTGATTTCAGCGTGGCCGCTGACCGAGGGGCCCGTGTTTGATGAGGCCTTTCGCATGGCCCACAGCATGAAGGGCGGAGCTCGCGTGTGTGATTTGCCAGAGGTGGAAAAACTCGCTCACGAGCTGGAAAGCCTGCTCTCGGATGTGGCCAAAGGTCGCGTTGCCCCAGATGAAAGTTTGCCCCAGCGAATGGAGCAAATTGTGGAAGGGGTGGAGGATCTCATGGGCAGTGGGGGCAGCAGCTTGCCCGTCACTGCGCCTTCTGTACCGGCTTCGGTAAAATCGAGTCCTGCAGTTCCAGCATCCTCACCCGACTCGCCAGGGGACGCTCCGGCTGCAGTTCCCGCCAAAAAGGCCGCCGTTTCCACCACTGCCCATGAAAGTCTCCGGATCGAGGCGGTGCACCTTGATCGACTGTTGCAATCCAGCGGGCAGTTGGTCACGGAGGCTTCCCGTCAGGAGGCCCTGGGACGGGAGTTGGAGGACCTCTGGGAGGAGGCTGAGTCGCTTCGTCGCCTTAGCGAGCGTGAGCAACAGCTTTCGGGTGATCTGTATTCTGGACTCGCAGGTCTGACCAAGCGCCTGCAGCGTCTGCGGACCTTGCAGCAGCGCAGTCGATGGTCGTTGCGAGTTCTTGGAGAGCAGCAGTTGGAAGACGTTCGCCGCATTGGGATGGTGTCCATCAGCACCGTGTTTGAGGGGTACGGGCGCATGCTGCGCGATCTCGCCTCCGAACTTGGCAAGAAGGTCGAGTTTCGAATGACAGGGGCGGAGGCTCAGGCCGACCGTGCCGTCTTGCAGATGCTGAAGGATCCTGTGATGCATGCGCTGCGGAACGCCATCGCCCATGGCATCGAGTCGCCGTCCCGGCGTAGGGCCGAGGGAAAACCCGAGGCAGGGCACATCGATCTCGAGATCAGTGTGGTGGGGCAGCAGCTTCAGATTGCCATCACGGATGATGGCAGAGGCGTGGACTTGAAGGCGGTCCGGGCTCAGGCATTGAAGGCCGGGCTTGTCACCCCTGAAATCGCCGATCTCTTGGAGACTCATCAGTGGCTGGAGCAGTTGTTTGAGGCCCGGTTCTCCACCAGCGCCGAAGTAACTCGTGTTTCCGGTCGTGGCGTTGGTCTTTCCGTTGTGAAAGATCGCGTCACCCAGTTGCAGGGCACGGCCCGCATGATCATGCGTCCTTCAGGAGGCAGCATCCTCTGGATGGAGGTGCCCGTCAGTGTCTCAACGCATCGATTGCTTTTGGTGCGCACAGCCGGGCGCACGTTCGCCCTCATCATGCGCTCCATCGCCCAGGTGCTGCGTGTGAAGGATGTTCACGTCGTGGACGGCCGGTCGGTCATCATGCATGAGGGGCAGGCGGTGCCACTCGTCACCTTGGGGCCTGTTGCAGGCGTCTCGCCTTCCTTGGTGCGGCGTGAGGATGGCACGCTTCTCGTTGCATTGTTGAAAGGGGAGCGCCCACTCGCCTTGAGTGTAGAGGATTTCATTGGAGAAACCAGCGCTCTCATCAAGGCGCTGCCTCACCCGGCCTCTCTTTCGCCTCACTTTTCCGGTGCCATCTTCCTGGATGACGGCGACGTCGCCCTGGTCGTGCATCTTCCCGCGCTTGTGCAGCGGTACTTGGGCACGACGCTCAA
>JBGGMQ010000193.1:0-4849 GCA_041287975.1 Verrucomicrobium sp.
ACGCATCTCCCACACTGAGGCAGATCGCTTGGGCGTCAGCAGTGTGGCAGAACCGTCCCGGTTCTCGGTCGCTATCGGGAGGGGACGTACGAGCGTCCTTGAAATTGCGGGTCGTCAACCGGCACGCGGACCAAGAAGCGAGACGCTTCTCCTACACTGGGGAGCTGGGCTTCGCTCAACCGACTCGTCCTTGCCCGCCCATCGCGGTCAACGGCGACGAGGACGTCGCCGCTCCTTGGGCAGGGACAAGTGACCCCCAGGAGTGTGAGGCACACGACAGCGTCACTTCATGTCTTGCGTCTTGTGTCTTCAAGTCTTGAATCTCCCGCGCAGCGGTCTCCTACTTCCCCGCCAGCCTCCTGGCATAACCAAGAGTGTCTATTTCATCGATGCTCTTGTCCCTGCGGATGGCCTTGATGCGGGGGAAACGCAGCGCCAGCCCGCTGTCATGGCGGGAACTGGCCTGGATGGAGTCGAAGGCGATCTCCAGGACAATGTCCGGCGTCACGGTGCGCACGCTGCCGCGCTGGCTGAGGGTGTGCTCGGTGAAATGTTCGGTCAATTCCTCGATCTCGACATCGGTGAGGCCGGAGTAGGCTTTGCCGATGACCTTGAGTGCGCCGCTGTGCTCATCACGCACGGCAAAGGTGTAGTCGCTGAGGACATGGCTGCGTTTGCCATGGCCCTGCTCAGCCTTCACCACCACCACATCCAGGGTGGAGAAGGCCTTCTTCAGCTTCAGCCACGTCTTGCCCCGGCGTCCTGGCGTGTAGGGGCTGTGGCGGTCCTTGGCGATGAGGCCCTCGTTGCCATTGCGACGCGCGGCGTGAAACGCTGCCTCCACCTCCTCCGGAGAAGCGACGTCGAAGACGGCGATGCGCTTCAAGAGGGGAGGGAGTGCCAGAGTCTCCAGGGCAGCCCGCCGGGTCTTGAGCGGCTCATGCAGGAGACTGGCTCCGTTCTTCCAGAGCAGGTCAAACACCACGTACCGCACGGTGATGCTTGAGGAAATAAACAGGTCCCCCTGATCGCGCCGGCCCAGCCGCTTCTGAAGGTCGAAGAAGGACAGTTTCTTGTCCTCCGCATAGGCGATGATCTCGCCATCCAGCATGACCTCATCCGTAAGCTGGCGGGCCGATTCAGCGATCTCCGGGAACTGCCCGGTGATGAGCTTCAAGTCGCGGGTGTAGATTTCAACCCGGTCCTTGGAACGATGGAGCTGAGCGCGAATGCCGTCGAACTTGTCCTCCAGCCACACGGCAGTCGGGGCAGGGGTGCCTGCCTCAGCATCAGTGTCTTCTTCATCATCATCATTCTCCTCCTTCGCATGCATGAGGCGGTTCCAGATGTCCACCGCCGTTTCCTCGGGGCTGGCCAGCATGACTTTTACTGGAACGAAGAGACCGGGCTGGGCTGACTCCAACTGCTGCCCGGAGGCCAGGACTGCCGCGCGGCCCAGATCCCCGCAGAGCATGGCGGCCTCCCGCACCTTGTCCGCCTGCGCGTCAAAAGCGATGGCGATGCCTTCCTCCACGAGCCCTTCCCGTGAACCCACGCGCAATTCCCCGGTGAGGAGTCTCACGACGTAGCTGCCCTCCAGAGGTGTCAGAGCCATGAGGCCCTGTTTGAGCGCGATGGCCTTTTCATTGGGGCCGTGCGCTGCACGAAGCTTCTCAAACAAGTCGGCAACATCCGCACTGGAGGCGGCCCCCGCGACAGGTGCGGCGAGTCGACCCGCAGCGAGAGCACGGTCCAGCACCAGCATGGCGGTGCGCCCCGTGTCTGCTTGAGATCGGGAGATGGCCCGGTACTCGCCCTCGCGGAGGCCGCTCAGCTCCAGCAATGCCCGCCGGATGATGGACCAGCCCGTCTGCAAAGGAGCGAGATGGAGCACAGGATCATCCAACTGCGCGGAGAACCAGCGTACAGCCCGGGCCAGGAACTCCCCGGATTGCTGCTGGAGATAGGCGGCCAGGTGGTCGCGCTTCTTGAGTCGTGAGCCATCGGCAGCCACCCGCTCGCAGGTGTGAGCCCAGGCGGCAAACGATGCTGGGTCAAACTCCGTGGATTCTGGCACGGGTGCGGACGCAGTCTCTGGAGGGGATGCATGCTCTGGCAGTCCTGGGGCTGTGCCCGGCAGAGTCAGTTCCAGTTGGTCATCACTGATGAGGGACCAGGCGTCCCAGCCGCGGCTGCGCAGATCCTGGGCAAACTCCCTCGTGTAGCCGTGAACGGTGTAGACCTTCTGCGGCTGGACGGTCTCCACCGTTTGCAGCAGTTCCGGGTAGTCTGCGTGATCACTCAGGGGGAAGATCTCGTCGACCTGGTAGCGGTACTTGGCCCCCGGAGTGAGCGCCCAACCGCTGAGCATGGCCGTGCGGCAGACACGCAGTTTCCGGATTGCCTGAGAACGGGCCGCGCTGGGCGGCATGATGAGGACATGACCCGCCGCATGCGCGGGCTCGAACTTCTCATACGGCGGGAAGTCCGGGAAGTATGGCGCACAGGCGGTGGTCATCTTCACGATGGACGGGTGCAGCATGACCGGCAGACCGGCCCCCTGGAATGCCGAAAGTACCTCCTGCGCCTTGCCCAGTGAGTAACCCAGCAGCACGGGGATGCCCTGATCCTCCAACGTCTCGCGCGCAAACTGAAGGATGCTGGCGATCACCCTCTCCTGCGGCGGGAAGGCGTACATGGGCAGGCCAAAGGTCGTCTCGAGGATGAGCGTCTGGGCCGGGTGCAGCTCCGCTGGCTCCGCCGTGCGACCGTGGCGTAGCTTGAAATCTCCGGTGTATAAGAGAGATGCCCCATCGTTAATGCGGGTCACGTGTAACATTGCCGACCCCAAAATGTGGCCGGCGGGGTAGAGCCGGAGTTCGAATTCGCCCTCACGAACCACCTCCCCATAGGCTGGAGCGAGGCCCTGACCGGCCGGGATGGGGCCGTAGCGTTTGGCAATGATGACGTCCGTCACTGGCGAGCAGATCGTGTACCCGTGCCGTGCGAAGTGGTCGCTGTGCGCATGCGAGACGAACGCCCGCTCCACCGGACGAGGTGGGTCCAGCCAGAGATCCAGCTCAGGCAGGTGAATGCCTCCGGCATAGCGCAGCGCAATGGGGGTGGGGGAGGAAGGCGTCACTGGGGAGGAAGACGATGGTAAAACCCTTTTGGTCGTCCATCAATCACGATACAACCTTAATGGTGTTCATTTGTATAGTAAATGCCGGTTCCAACCCGTTCAACACAGGGTCCTTGCAACCCATGGG
This sequence comes from Verrucomicrobium sp., assembly GCA_041287975.1. Lineage (GTDB taxonomy): Bacteria > Verrucomicrobiota > Verrucomicrobiia > Verrucomicrobiales > Verrucomicrobiaceae > Verrucomicrobium. Next base: position 3,270 of record JBGGMQ010000193.1, read on the forward strand.
AAAGGGACCGCCGCTTAGATTCCGAGATGGGGCATGTGTTTGAACTTTGAACTTCTTTTCCCTTGCAGGTCATTGACATCTTCCAAGGCGCTACCTATTCTCCCGCGCCTATGAGTTTGCCCAACCTCATCTCCCAATCCTGCATCCTTGCTGCGGCAGGTCTCGGTCTGCTTCTTGCGTCTTGCAGCACCGCATCGGTGGGCAACGGTGCCACCATTACGAAGGTCAATCCGTACCATCTCACCGACGTCAATGCACGTGTGGTGGCAGCGGATCCTTCGATTCAGTTCGAAAAGGACTCGATCCTTCACGGTGCCATCTCGATGACGGAGCGTGTGGCCCGGCAGGGAGACTACTTCACCATCTTCTGGAAAGTGGAAGACCGCAGCCAGCCTGTTGTGGTGCGCCTGGAGTACCGCCAGAAGAACAGCGGCCTGACCATCAAGAAGCTTGAACAGGAAGTCACAGAAGTAGGTCGTAACAACGTCACCAAGTTCTCGCTCATTGGTGATGACTACATCAGCAACGCCCATGTCACTTCCTGGCGTGCCAGCATCCTTCGTGGCAACCAAGTGCTGACCAGTTACAATTCCTATCTCTGGGAGTAAGACTTCCCCTGATGGCGCGTGCTGGAATGAGCACGCGCTTTTTTGCGTTTGTCACCCGACAAGGTGACAGACGCGTAACTTAGATTACATTCGTTAACACTTTTTACTGATTTTACCAAAACCCCTCATGCTCGTGCTTGCCCAGCGATGTCTTTCTTTTACCCGTCTGAAACGGGTGAAGCGGGTCGTCGCCGCCAGCAAGTGCTCCTGGTGAGAGGCACGTTGCCAACTCACTTTTAGACCTCTTCTCCGTCGTCATGACCTCGCCCGCCCCCATTCTTGTAGGAAACATAGGAAACCTCTTCTGGATGCGTGTGGATGGAAAGGGCTCGTTTCAGAACAGTGTGCAAGTGAAGCGCTGCTTCCAGACCATGATTGAAAAAGGCACCCGCCATTTCGTCGTGGACCTGGAACGCTGCCACATCATGGACAGCACTTTTCTGGGGACCCTTACCGGCGCCGCCCTCAATCTCCGTGAACTCGGAGACGGGGAGGTGTGCATCCTCAACGCCAACGCCCGCAACCAGCAACTGCTCAGCAGCCTCGGACTCGACCACATTCTGGAAGTCGACAACGAAGGCTCCCGTCACCAGTCCGAGCGTCGCCAGGTGTGCGATGAACTCGGCAAGTGCAAGGAAAATGCCCAACCTGACAAGGTTGAGCAGGCCGAGCACGTGTTGGAAGCTCATGAAGCCCTCACCCGGGCCAATGAAGCCAACGCCAGCCGCTTCAAGGACGTCATCGAGTTCCTTGAGAAAGAGGTTCGCTCCCGCGCGGTTGCGGTAGCCTAAGAGCTTCTCTTCCCAGGCCTGGGGGAGGGGAGAATCCATTGATCGCGACAGTATTTTGCCAGGCCAAATACCCGCATTAGCCTGACCCTCAGCATGAGTTCCGGTTGGATCGCCGCTGTCATCTTCTTCTTGGCGGGAGCGGCTGGAAGCTACGCTCTTTTTCGAGCCTGGCAGCGGGAGC
>JBGGMQ010000194.1:0-8974 GCA_041287975.1 Verrucomicrobium sp.
TACGGGAATATCAAAGGCTTCCTCAATCACCATCCGAAGGAAGAAGACATGGCCTACTGGGCCAAGCGCAACGGCATCAGCCGGACGCAGGTGACGAGCTTCACGGATGGCACCAAACTTCAGATCGAGCAGGCACTCGTGGCCAACGGTCTGGGGGGCGACATCGTCCAGAGGGGCATGCTTGGCCCACGTGACCTCGATCTGGATGAAGCAGGCCACTTTCTGGGTGCGGCGGCCACAGAGCTGGGTCGGCCGATCAGTGACTACGTTCTGAACGGCAAACTGCCTGCGGGCGTGTTTGTGGTGGGTGAACACCCCACCGAACGGCCTGAAGTACTACGCTACTTGAAGCTGGGCGACGGCCCGTACTACACTCTGTTACGGCCCTACCACCTGTGCCATCTGGAGATGGTGCGGACGATCCGCCGGGTGCTCGAAGGCAAAGGCGTGCTGTTGAACAACAGCCCGAAACCACGCATCAACGTGGTGGCCCTCGCCAAGGAAGATCTGCCCGCGGGCAAACTGATCGAATCCGCCATCGGCAGCATTGAGCTCCGTGGCGAAGCGGTACGAATCACTGAATGCCCGGACTCTCCGCCCATTGGGCTGCTTTCCGGGGCACGGCTGCGTCACTCGGTGGCAGCGGGGCAGACTTTGCGGAACTCTGATGTGGACATTCCCAACAGCCTCGCGAAGAAGGCTTGGGATGCCATTCGTGAACAATCACTGACGCTGGCTTGAACCCTGCTTCCGTGATCCGTGCTCCTCACCCAACCCGACAATTTTACCGATGCTCCTAGGCAAAAAGATCGCCGTCACCATGCCCGCATATTATGCGGCAAAGACCGTGGGAAAAACCGTGGCCGACATTCCCAAGGAATACATCGACCACATCATTCTGGTGGATGACGGCTCGAAGGACGACACCTTCTCGACCGCCCAGGCTCTCGGCATTTCCGTCTACCGGAACGAGAAGAACCTCAACTACGGTGGCAACGTGAAACGCTGTCTGCAACTGGCTCTGGATGCCGGGGCGGACATCGTGATCCAGCTTCACCCAGACTACCAGTACACGCCCAAGCTCACCCTGCCCATGGCAGCCATGCTGACCACGGGCTTCCATGACCTGTGCCTGGGTGTACGAACCTCCGGCAAAGGTGCGCGGGGCACCATGCCATTCTGGCGGTATCTGCCGAACCGGTTGCTGACGATCGTCATGGGCTGGTGCTTCGGAGTGAGCCACAGTGAATTCCACACCGGATACCGGGCCTACACCCGCAAGCTGCTGGAGACCGTCCCTTTCCACGAGTTCCGCAACGATTTCATCTTCGACAACCAGATGTTCATCGGGGCCTTGCGCCATGGGTTTGCCACGAGCGAAGTCACCTGTCCCACGGTGTATGAGGAGGACAGCAGCTCCATTCCCTTTTCCAAGGCGCTGCGCTATGGCATTCAGTGCCTGAAGATCTCGATCCCGTACTTCTTCGAGCGCCTCGGTGCGGCAAAGAAAGAAGCCCCCTGATCGGGTGTTTTAGCGTTTTCGTGTGCAGCATTTGAGCCTACCCTGATCCATGGCATTTCGGAAGAAACCTGATCGGGACGGCGATCGGAAACGTGATCATGGTGGCAACCGTGATCGCCCCCCGGGACGCGGCCCCCGTCCACAGCGCAGTGAGGGCCGCCACAATCCCGCGCGCCCTTTTGCCGCCAAAAAGCACGCCACGGCATGGGAGCAATCTGCCCAGTGGTATGATCGCATCCTTGGTGAGAACGGCTCTGAGTTGTACCAGCAAGTGGTCATTCCCGGTGCCATGGCACTTTTACAACCCAAGCCGGGCGAAAATATCCTCGACTTGGGCTGCGGCCAGGGAGTCTTTTCCCGGGCCATCACCAATGAAGGAGCCACGGTGACAGGCGTGGATGCGGCGCCCTCGCTTATCCAGAGAGCGAAGACCTATCCCGCCAAGGCTCCCATTCGCTACCTGGCGCGCGATGCCGCGAAGATCCGGGACCTCGGTACCTTCGATGCCATCTCGGCGATCCTTTGCATTCAGAACATGGCGCATTTGGGAGAAGTGTGTCACTCCACAGCCGCGGCCCTCAAGCCGGGCGGTCGCATGGTCTGGGCCATGAATCACCCCACCTTTCGCATTCCCCGGCAGACGAGCTGGGGCTTTGATGACGAGCAAAAGATTCAATACCGCCGCCTGGATGCCTACGGCAGCCCTTTGACGATCCCCATCATCATGCACCCGGGTCAGAAGGAGAGCGAGACGACGACCTCCTTTCACCTGAGCCTGACAGACCTTCTCGCCAAAGGCTTTGCTGCCGGGTTGGTGCTGGCCGGGTTTCAGGAATGGTACTCGCACAAGCAGAGTGAACCCGGCCCACGGGCCAAGGCAGAGAACAAGGCGCGGAAGGAGTTCCCGTTGTTCCTGGGGTTGCTGTGGAAAAAGCCAGAGGTGAAATGAATAGGAAAGCTTCGGTTTAACCACAGAGGCACAGAGAACACAGAGACTGATTTTAGACAGGATTGATAAGATTTTTGAAGGATTACCAAGATGGAGTTAAAGCTTGATGCTTCTTTGAAGGTTGGTCTTTGATTTTGAATTTTTGTATTCCTCTGTGTTCTCTGCGCCTCTGTGGTTAATCGGAATCCCCTTCCTGCCTTCTGTATACTTTTCGCAATTTCCGACGCGTATACTGTAATGGCGGCAGCACTTGTGCGTCAGCCTTGGCGCATGAAGACTTTGGAAACCTCTTTGCTGGAACACTTAAGCGAGTTTCTCGCTTTTGCACGGCAGCGTCTTTCCAGCCCTGAACTGGCGGCTGACGCGGTTCAGGAAAGCCTGCTCAAGGCCCTGAAATCCGGTGATGAACTGCGTGACGAAGAAAGTGCCCGCGCCTGGTTCTACCGCATCCTGCGGAGGACAATCGTCGATCTCTACCGGCACGACGATGTGCATCGGCGCGCGGTTGTACGGCTCAAGGCTGAACTGGACGTCGAAGCAAATCCAACGGAGGAAGAACACCGTCTCACTTGTCGGTGCTTTCACGCCCTGCTCCCTTCTCTGAAACCGGAGTATGCTGAGGTGATCGAGCGGCTGGATCTGGGAGGGGCATCTCCGGATGACCTCTCCCTGCAGCTGGGGATTACGAGAAACAACCTGACGGTCCGGCATCACCGGGCGCGGCAACAACTCAGGGAACGGCTGATGCAGAGCTGCCAAAGCTGCGCCACCCATGGCTGCCTGGACTGCACTTGTGAAAGCCCCTCCAGCACTGACTCATCTCTCAACGGAAAGAACTGAATCATGGTCAACGACACGAACACGGGACGGGTGAAAGATCCTGTATGCGGGATGATGGTAGATCCCGCCACCAGCCTTAGTACAGAGAAAGACGGGCAAACGTGGCACTTCTGCAGTGGGCGCTGCTTGAGCAAGTTCACGGGCGAAGGCACGGCTTCTTCGCATTCCCATCATGACCCCAAGGAGGTACCGGTGAAGAGCTGCTGCGGAGGTGCCAAGACTGCCACTCCGGAACCGACGCCAGCACCGGCACCAAAGCCCGTCTCAGCCTCATGTTGCGGAGGCCACAGTCATCACGGCGATCATCATAGGCACGCAGCAGTGACGCCGGCGACGACAGCCAAGTACTTCTGCCCAATGTGCCCGGGAGTGGAGTCTGACGTTCCGGGAGATTGCCCCAAGTGCGGCATGGCACTGGAGCGTAATCCCGCCTGGAAGCCTGCCACGAAGACCACCTACGTATGCCCGATGCACCCGGATGTGGAGCAGGACCATCCCGGCGACTGCCCCAAGTGCGGCATGGCGCTGGAGCCAAAGGTCTCCCCTGGAACAACCGACGGTGACGAAGAAGAGAATGCCGAGCTCAACGACATGACTCGAAGGCTGTGGGTGAGCAGTCTGCTCGCTCTGCCGGTTTTCATTCTGGCCATGGCCCATCTCCTGCCGGGCTTGTCCCATGGTTCCTGGGCGGACGGCGCTGCTTCCCGATGGTTGCAGTTTGGCTTGAGCACGCCCGTGGTGCTGTGGGCTGGCTGGCCTTTTTTTAGAAGGGGATGGCGTTCACTGGTCTCACGACATTTCAACATGTGGACGTTGATCTCACTGGGGGTGGGTGCCGCCTATCTCTACAGTGCCGCGGCGATGCTGGCTCCTTCGTTGTTTCCAGCATCCTTGAGTCAGGGCCATGCGGGCAGTGTCGGCGTCTACTTCGAAGCAGCCGCAGTCATCATCGTGCTCGTGCTGGTGGGTCAGGTGCTGGAATTGCGGGCGCGCAGACGCACCGGGGGTGCCCTGAAGGCCCTGCTCAATCTGGCCCCTCCCTCTGCACGTCGGATCGGGCAGCATGGCGACGAGGAAGTGCCGCTGGAGCACGTGAAACCTGGCGACCTGCTGCGCGTGCGCCCTGGTGAAAAAGTCCCAGTGGACGGTGAAATCACCTCCGGCAGCTCCAGCGTGGATGAATCCATGATCACGGGTGAACCCATCCCGGTCGAAAAGCAGTCAGGAGACAGCGTCACGGGCGGCACCGTCAACGGCACGGGCGGCTTCGAAATGCGCGCGGACCGTGTGGGCAGTGACACGCTGCTGGCCCGCATTGTAACGATGGTGGCCGATGCCCAACGCAGTCGGGCTCCGATTCAGGGCCTGGCAGACAAGGTGGCCGGACTGTTCGTGCCTGCAGTGATGCTGGTGGCTGTAATTTCCTTCATCCTCTGGTGGTGGCTGGGCCCTGAGCCGAGGCACGCTTTGGTGAACGCGGTCGCGGTGTTGATCATCGCCTGCCCTTGTGCCCTGGGTCTGGCCACGCCGATGTCCATCATGGTAGGCATGGGCCGCGGAGCCCAGGAAGGCGTGCTTGTGAAAAATGCAGAAGCGCTGGAGAGGCTGGAAAAGGTGACCACCCTGGTGGTGGACAAGACTGGCACCCTCACCGAGGGCCGCCCCCGTTTGACAAAGGTGGTGGCTGCGCCTGGCTTCACTGAAGACGAAGTCTTGAGCCTGGCAGCCGCCCTTGAGCAAGGGAGTGAACATCCACTGGCGACGGCAATTGTGGAAGCGCAATCAGCCAAAACCGGGGGGCTGGGCAAGGCGGAAGGCTTCCAGTCCACGACGGGCGGCGGCATTGCCGGAACTGTGACAGGCAGAAAAGTGCTTGTCGGCAAAAGTGATTTCCTAACGTCTTCGGGCGTCGCTCACCTGTCCGATCTGGAATCCACGGCCAGAGCACTGCAAGACGAAGGCCAGACCGTGGTGTTCGTGGCAGTTGAAAACCAACCTGCCGGTATCATTGCAGTCGCGGATCCCATCAAAGCCACTTCCGCCGATGCCATTCGAGACTTGCACGAACTGGGACTCAAGGTGGTGATGCTGACAGGTGACCACAAGCTCACGGCCGCTGCTGTGGCCAGGAAGCTGGGTTTGGACACCTTCCATGCAAGCGTCACCCCTGAGGGAAAGAAAACGCATGTGAGTGAGCTTGCCAGCATGGGGCAAAAGGTGGCCATGGCAGGCGACGGCGTGAATGACGCACCCGCCCTGGCTGCCGCCGATGTCGGGATCGCCATGGGTACCGGCACGGATGTGGCGATGCAAAGCGCAGATGTCACCCTGGTGAAGGGAGATCTGCGAGCCATCGCCAAGGCCATTCACCTGAGCCGGGCCACCATGAAAAACATCCGGCAGAATCTGTGGTTCGCCTTTTTGTACAATGCTCTGGGCATCCCGGTGGCAGCAGGTCTCTTGTATCCGGCCTTTGGCTGGTTGCTAAGTCCCATGCTGGCGGGTGTGGCCATGAGCCTGAGCTCTGTGTCGGTGATTGGGAATGCGTTGCGGCTGAGGAACGTGAAGGTTTGAACTGACGTTCGCACGTGAGGGCTGGCGAAAGGACTTTTTGGATGTTCCTTGCAACCACCCTCTTTGCGGAGACGTTTCCAAAGCTGACTGAGCATTGCCATGCAGCACGGAGAGTCGCGAGCGGCAGGCCGGTCAAGGTGCCTCCTTTTTTGGAGGCTCCATCCCACAGGGTCACCATGTCTTCCCCCTTCGGGGAGGAATGCTTTGGCCCTATACCCGCTCCATCCCATGTCTGTTGTTACGACTCTCCCCTCCCCCCGCCGTCTGCTCATTTTGGTAGGCAGTCCACGTCGCAATGGCAATTCCGCCACGCTGGCGGCGGCCGTGCAACGTGGTGCTGAAGCCAACGGCACCCTGGCCTCGGTCCAGCATATCGACGACTTTCTTACTGGCTTCCTGAAGGACTGCCGGACTTGCCGACTCCCCAGTGGTGAATGCGGCATTCAGGATGGGTATCGCAGGATTTTCTTCGAGGAATTCCTGCCCGCCGATGGAGTCATATTCTGCTCTCCCGTGTACTGGTACGGGTTGTCCGCCCAGACCAAGGCCTTCTTTGACAGGACCTTCTGCTACTACGCAGCTTCACACCCGCGCTCCGCGGAAGTCATGGCAGGAATGTCACACAAGCGCATCGGACTCGTGCTCGCCTCTGAAGAGACTTATCCAGGGGCCTCGCTGGGCATTGTGCACCAGATCCAGGAATATTCACGCTACACGCACTCGGAGTTTGTCGGCGTGGTGCGTGGTCATGGCAACAGCCGCAGCGAGGTTGCAGCGGATCCCCATGATCCCTTGAAGGCCGCGGAACACCTAGGGCGGACCTTCTTTGAATCCAAGTACACCGACTACCGCTTGGACACGCCCAGAAGTGGACGCGTGTGGGCATGATGGTGTCCACTGGTACTCGATGCACGTAAACACTCGGAAACCAAACTCATGCCACCATGCAAAAAGTGAACACGCATCATCTCCCCGAAGAAACCTGGGCGTCGCCAAAAGGCAAATTTCAGGGGAGCAGCAGAACCGTGTCGGAGGCCCTTGGGCGGATTCCCAATTCCATGAACCTCATGGAACGCCATCCCTTCGATGTGGAGATCCTGCGAATTGCTCCAAGAGCCACACCCTACCCGTTTCACTCGCACAGTGCGCAGTGGGAGTTCTACCATGTTATTTCCGGATCCGGAATGGTGCGGCATGACGGAGGACTCACACCCGTGGAGGCAGGCGATGCTTTCATCTTCAAACCGGGCGAGGCACATCAATTGACGAACACCGGCACGGAGGAAATGCTCGTCTACGTGGTGGCGGACAATCCTGTAGGAGAATCCTGCCACTACCCTGACAGCAACAAGTGGCTCGTGAGATCCCCACAGCGCCGGATGGTGCGAGGAGAAGATGACGACTACTACGTGGACGAGGAGTGAGTGCTTCAGTGGGCAGTGCGTCAGTAGCCATCGAAAGCTCCCAGCGCCCACCTCAAATAACGACACGCAACACCTGGACGCGGAGCGTCTTTGGAGTGCATGCGAGAATCGCCGCTTTGGCACGGGCTGCTGAGGCTCGAGCCCCGATGGAGAGTCTGCGTCGGGCGCGTGATGTTGGGGGATCCGCTTTTACCGTCTGGTGACAATAGCACTGCAGACCGCTCAAAGCTGCGGCAGGCCGCAGCACTCCAAAGTCCCGGCAGGCCGGGACGTCGCCAGGTGTCGAAGAAGGTCCTTGGGTTCTAGGAATTTTCGCAGCTTGCGATGTTGGAGGAGGCCGTTGCGGGCGCGGCAGCAACTGGGCTTCGCTAGTGCCTACGTTCTTGCCCGCCAGACGCGGTCAAGTCTGAGCTCACGCCTGGGAGGCGAAGTGTGCGTCAGCATCATTTCATGTCTGGCGTCTGGAGTCTTCTTGTCTGGAGTCTCTCCATGCTCCCCCGTCACCAGCAGACTCAAACGCTTTGATTTCCTACACCCCACTCATCACTTCCACCCAGGCTTCGGCGGCTTTACCAAGGGGCCGGTGTTTGGGCCAGAAGGCCACGATGGATCTCCTCGGTGACGGCTCGGCGAGGGAGCGATAGACAGGTTTCGTGTCGCGGCCTTCCTGGACAGCCATCTGCGGCACCAGAGAAATGCCCATGCCCGAATGCACAAGGGACTGCACCGTCTCCATCTGGGCGCTGCGGCAACTCACTTGAGGATGAAAATCCCGGCGATGGCAGAAGTGCAAGACCTGATCCCCCAGGCAGTGACCTTCTTTCATCAGGATGAATTTTTCCTCCTGCAGATCAGCGGAGACGATCTTCTTTTTCTTGACCAGGCGATGATCGGGCGGCAGCGCAAGGAGGAGCTCCTCCTCAAACAGCTCCTTCACCACGAAGCGATCGTCCTGCAAAGGCAGGCTGGCGATGGCAATATCCACCTCGCAAGCAGCAGCGAGCTCCTGCAATCTGGCGGTGGTGTCCTCGTGAATGACCACTTGAACGCCAGGGTAGCGGGCGCTGAAGGTGGTGATGAGGCGCGGCAGCAGATAGGGAGCGATGGTCGGCAACACACCTACAGTGACCCGCCCGTGATCAAGGTCATTTGCCTCCCTCGCCTCCCGGGTAGCGGCGTCCATCTCCTCCAGCACGCGAATCGCCCGGGGCAGGAAGCGTTCTCCGGCTGGAGTAAGTCTGGCGTGCTTGCGGAGGCGGTCAAACAGGCGCTCTCCCAGTTCATCCTCAAGTTTCTGGATCTGCTGGCTGAGGGACGGCTGCGAAATGTGGCAACTCTCCGCCGCCCGGCTGAAGTTCCCCGTGCGGGCAACAGCCACTACGTAGCGAAGTTGGTGCAATTCCATAGGCAATACCTATACTCAGCTTAGGGAAATAGTATTTCAACTATAGCAATAGTGGATCAACAATGGACAAGTCAACGACATCGTCATCCTGCCATGTCACTACCTTCTGCCAACCACACACCTGCCTTGCCGATGAACAGTTCCGGGCCGCTTGCGGGAGAATTGCACTCATCGCTGCCTGCAAACCCAAGCGAGGCAGCAGCTTCGCAAGACACAGGGCTTATCGACAGGGTGGCGAATCTCAGCCGCTATGACTACAA
>JBGGMQ010000195.1:0-3784 GCA_041287975.1 Verrucomicrobium sp.
TGGAAGGACAGACTGGGGCATGGCAAGTCGGTCGCCTGGCCAATCGGTCAAAAGGGTAAAGGAAACAAAGGGGTGGCCGAGGTCGTAAAGGCCAGACCTGGTGCCGTGGGCTACGTGGAGCTGGCTGCTGCCTTCCAGGAGAAGCTGCCTCACGCCGCTTTGATCAACAGCGACGGCAGTGCGGTGAAGGCCAGTGTAGAGACCATCCTGGCGGCCCTGACCACCGCCAAGGTCGCCGAAGATTTCCGCTTCAGCGTGACCAATGCTCCCGGAGAGTCGGCTTACCCGATCGTGGGGGCCACCTGGCTCCTGGTTTACCGAGATGGGAAGGACCTCCCCAGAAACCGCAAGCTGGTCCAGTTCATCCGGTGGGCGCTGACCCACGGAGATGAACTGGCCATCAACATGCACTACGCGCCTCTGCCGACGGCACTGGAGCAGCAGGTGTTGACCGCGCTGAAGAAGGTCAAGGTTCCCTGATCCAAAGCTTGCCCAGCCGGCAAAAGTGAGGGCTGCCGTGGGGCCGGTTGACAATATGACAAAAGGGCGATTGACGTAATGATAAAAGTCGTTACGATAAAAGTCGTTATGAATAACTTCGTTGCATTTGCACATGCGCTGGCGGATGAAACCCGCCTGCGCATCGTGCATCTGGTCCTGAAGGAAGCCCTTTGCGTATGCGAGCTCGCAGATATCCTGGAGATGCCCCAGTCGTCTGTTTCGAGTCACGTACAGGTCATCAGGAAGGCTGGCCTTCTGGACAGCGAAAAACGTGGAAAGTGGGTCTACTACAGGATGGAGTCCCGCCATCGCAAGTTGGTGCAATCCCTGGACACGTTTTTTGCCGTCTCAGACACTCTGGATTCCGTCCTACGGGCAGACGCAGCCAGTTCTGTCGCCCGCCTTGCTCTTCGCGAGCAGGTTTGCTGTCCTCCTCCACTTGAACTCGCCACGCGAAAACCGGCGGGCGCTCTGACCAAATATTAACCCCACTGAATACCATGAACCTGCTCGAACTTAAATCCCTGCTGAATAGCCACTCCGACAAGCTGTTTCAAATTCAGCTGCCCAATGGGACGGCCGTGCCTGTCTCTTTTCACGTCACCGAGGTGGGGCGTGTCCACAAGACCTTTCTCGACTGCGGAGGAACTCTGCGTGAGGTCGTGACCTGCCAGCTTCAGGTCTGGGTGGGGGAGGACTACCAGCACCGGATTGAGACCGGCAAGATGGCCGCCATCCTCGAGAAGGCCCGCCCTTATCTGCCGGATGAGACGGTGCCAGTGGAGGTGGAGTACGAGGATGATGTTATTTCCCAGTACGTCATCGAAGATCACGATTTGCGGGCCGACGCCGTGGTGCTGATCCTGGAGCACAAGCACACCGATTGCCTCGCGAAAGACCGGTGCATCCTTCCAGGCAATGGTGCGGATGGTGCTGAATCCCGCTGCAGCACTGCGGGCTGTTGCTGACACTCAGGGTTATGAACAAGCTCCTCGCTGAAGCTCTCGGGACGTTCGCGCTGGTATTTGCGGGAACGGGGGCCATCGTCATCAATCAGACCAGTGGAGGGGTGATCGGCCATGCTGGAGTGGCGGTGACGTTTGGACTCATCGTGCTCGCCATGATCTACACCTTTGGCGATGTCAGCGGGGCTCACCTCAATCCCGCAGTCACCCTTGCTTTTGCCGTGGCCCGTCGCTTCGCTTGGGGGGCGGTGCCGGGATACATTCTGGCCCAGATTGCTGGAGGACTGGGTGCCAGTGCCCTTTTGAGGATCATGTTTCCAGAGAGTGCGATGCTCGGGGCGACGCTTCCTGCTGGGGCTGCGTCACAGTCATTTACACTGGAGGTCGTTTTGACCGCCATCCTGATGCTGACGGTGCTGAGTGTCTCCACAGGGGCTAAGGAGAAAGGAGCCACGGCAGGTGTCGCCATCGGGGCCGTGGTTGCCCTGGAGGCGATGTTTGCCGGACCCATTTCAGGTGCTTCCATGAACCCCGTGCGGTCGCTGGCCCCTGCCATGGTGAGCGGTCATCTGACGCACCTTTGGATTTACCTCACGGCTCCTCTCCTGGGGGCCTTGCTGGCCGTGCCGCTTTGCATGGGTGTGCGTGAGGCTGGCTGCTGTGGCGGGGCCTGCGCGCCAGATTCGGACCGTTCAATTTGATTTCCACTTCTATGACTCCACCGCTTATCCTTGTATTGTGCACCGGCAACAGCTGCCGCTCTCACCTGGCTGAAGGCATCCTGCGGGAAGCTCTCGGGCCTCAGTATCAGGTGGCCAGTGCCGGTTCCAAGCCTGCTGGCTACGTCCACCCGCTGGCCATCCGCGCCATGGCAGAGGTCGGGCTCGACATTTCCAGTCATCATTCCAAACACTTGAATGATTTCCTGAACCAACCCGTGGAGACCGTCATCACCGTCTGCGGCAATGCCGACCAGGTCTGCCCCATGTTCCCGGGTCAGGTGAACCGGCATCACTTCCCTTTTGATGACCCCGCTCATGCGACCGGCACGGAGGACGAGCAGCTGGCTGTGTTCCGCCGGGTGCGCGATGAAATTCGCGCGGTGTTTGGGGCCTACGCTGCAGGGCGCAAGGATGAGGCGAAGGCGGGTGCGTCCCAGATCTCAGCGGGTTGAGCCCACTGCCTCGGAAGCCGTCCTCGCGAGTTGCGCTTGCATTGTCTCGTCAGTCTCTTAGAATTAGTCAATGGTCCGCAGCTACAAAGCGCTGTTTCTACTGGTGCTCTCCACAATGCTTTTCGCATTGCAGGGGCAGGCCGTGGTGCGGTGTCTTTGTTCAGGGCACCTCTCCCTGGGTGGGGCTACCGAGGAGTGTTGCGACGGGTGCGAGGCTCCCCCTTCCACGGCGCAACTCAATGCCGCCGCCCGCTTTGACGACTTGGGAGCGCAACTTGTGTGCGGCGAAAACTGCTTCCTGGTTGCCACTGCCAACAGTGACCAAGTCATGCCTTCAGTGGGGCATCTGGATGCACCCGCAGTGCCGGTGGCCGTGCTGGCCAGCGAGCCATCTTATCTGCCTCGTGCTGTTATCTTTGACGCCAGTCCGGCTTGGATCCGGACGGGTCTTTCCAAGCCTGCTCCCTCAGGACCGTCCTGCTCCATTCTCTACGGAGCGCTTTTGATTTGAGACCAGCATCCGCGTGATTTGCTGGTGCGCTGCCCTGTCATCACAGGTCGCTCGCGCATGTTAGTGGGTTATCCACTTCATCTCTTTCTCTATCCGTGTCCCTATCCCGACTCTACCAGTCTGGCACTGTCTCTGTTTCTGTCCCTGCTTCAGTTGAAACCCTCACTCCGCCTGTGCCCCGGGGTCTGTTTCAGCGCCTGCTCCGTCTGCCTGCCTGGCTCCTGCCACTCGGGTTGTGTGCCTCATTTGGCGTGGTGTTCGCCGTGGTTTACCGGGATCAACTGCTGCCCGCACCCGCGGTGCGGGTGAGTCGTGCTGTGCTGCTGGCAGACCTTGATCAGGAGCCGGCAGCTTCAGCACCAGCAACACCTGCTGAGGGCGCACCCGCCGCAGCGGCTTCCAAGATGTTGTTCCAAGCGGGCGGCTGGGTGGAACCTGATCCGCTTCCCATTCATGCGGTCGCTCTCACGGATGGCGTGATCGAGAAAGTCTACGTGCTGGAGGGGCAGGAGGTTCGCAAAGGTCAGATCATTGCTGAGCTGATTGACGAAGACGCACAACTGGCACTGCGGGCCGTCACGCAGTCTCTGGCAGAAGCTTCTGCGTCTACGCAACTCCAGGAGGTGCAGATCC
>JBGGMQ010000196.1:0-7640 GCA_041287975.1 Verrucomicrobium sp.
TTCGTTACCACATCGTTCGCGGTACTCTTGACTGCCTTGGGGTGGACAAGCGTCGTCGTGGTCGCTCGAAGTACGGTGCCAAGCGTCCGAAGCCCGGTGCAGCCGCTGCCACCGCCAAGAAGAAGAAGTAATAGACTTCCGGTACTTCGCCATTCTGAACATTTAGCTGACACAACATCATGTCCCGCAGGAAACGAGTTTTCGACAAGCCGACCAACAAAGACTCCCGCTATGATAGCGAGCTTGTTGCTCACCTCATCAGCAAGATCATGGTTGGTGGGAAGAAGTCCCTGGCCGAGCGCATTGTCTACGCTGCCATCGACTCCCTCAATGAAAACAGCGACGCTGTGGATCCCCTTGAACTGGTGACCCGCGCGATCGAGAACGCCAAGCCCCGTGTGGAAGTGAAAGCCCGCCGCGTCGGTGGTGCCACTTACCAGGTGCCTCTTGAAGTTGCTCCTGCCCGCTCCGAGGCCATGGCTCTTCGCTGGCTTGTGAACTTTGCCCGCTCCCGCAAGGGGACCCCGATGCACCGCGCCCTCGCCAACGAGCTTCGCGATGCCTCCACCAATCAGGGCAACGCCATCCGCAAGCGTGATGACGTGCACAAGCAGGCTCAGGCGAACCGCGCCTTCGCCCACTTCCGCTGGTAGTCGCTACCGGCCTTTTGTTTCCCCTGAACGTCGCAAGTCCTCCTCATCCGATCTTTGTCATGTCCGCCAATTTGAATTCACCCAACCGCGAGTACCCGCTTGAGCGGACCCGCAACATCGGCATCTGCGCCCACATTGATGCCGGCAAGACCACGCTGACCGAGCGTATCTTGTTCTACACAGGGATGATCCACAAAATTTGTGAGGTGCATGACGGTGCCGCCACCACGGACTGGATGGAGCAGGAAAAAGAGCGTGGTATCACCATCACCTCCGCCGCTGTGACCACCAAGTGGAAGCAGCTCCCCGGCAAAGACACAGTCAAGCTGTACGAGAACCAGGATATTCGTGTTAACATCATCGACACCCCCGGCCACGTGGACTTCACGGCTGAGGTGGAGCGTTCCCTCCGCGTTCTTGACGGTGCGATCTTCGTGCTTTGCGGCGTTGCCGGCGTGCAGCCCCAGTCCGAGACGGTTTACCGTCAGGCTGAGAAGTATGGTGTGCCTCGCATTGCCTTCGTAAACAAGATGGACCGTACGGGTGCCAACTTCCAGCGTGTGGTGGAAGACGTTCGTACCAAGCTGGGTGCCAATGCTTGGCCGATTCTGATCCCGATCGGTGCTGAAGAACATCTTCGCGGCCAGATCGACGTGGTAAACAAGAAAGCCGTTATCTTCTCTGACGATGACAAGTTCGGCTCCACCTATGAAGTTCGCGAACTTGAAGGTGACCAGGTCGACATCGCCAACCAGGCGTATGAAGAGCTCGTCGAAGAGCTCTGCAACGTGGATGACGAAATCGGCACCATGTTCCTTGAGGAGAAGCCAATCTCCGTTCTCGACGTCAAGCAGGCTCTCCGCCGCGCAGTCATTGGCCTCAAGATCATTCCGATGGCGGGTGGTTCCGCCTTCAAGAATAAAGGCGTTCAGTACCTCGTTGACGCCGTTGTTGATTACCTTCCCGGCCCTCTCGACATTCCTGCTGCCCAGGGTCAGAGCGCTGATGACGAAGCTGTCAAAATTGAAGCTCGACCAAACGACACCGCCCAGTTCGTCGCCCTCGCGTTCAAACTTTGGAGCGACAAATTCGTCGGTAAGCTGGTGTTCTTCCGTGTGTACTCCGGCGCTGTCAAAAAAGGCGACGTCGTTTACAACCCCCGCACCCGCCGTACCGAGCGTGTGGGCCGCTTGATCCAGATTCAGGCCAACCAGCACACCGACATCGACTGCTGCTACTCCGGCGACATCGCCGCCATGGTCGGCATCAAGAACGTCACCACTGGTGACACGCTCGCCGAAGAAGACTACGACATCCTTCTCGAGCCCCCGTCCTTCCCAGAGCCCGTTATCTCCATGGCTGTCGAGCCGAAGGCCAAGGGCGACCAGGAGAAAATGGCGATGGCTCTCCAGCGCCTCTCCGACGAAGACCCGACTTTCGTGGTGCGCACCGACGAAGAGACCGGCCAGACCATCATCGCCGGCATGGGCGAGCTGCACCTCGAAATTCTTCGGGACCGCATGCTCCGCGAATTCAAGGTCGACACCAACGCTGGTGCACCTCAGATCGCTTACCGCGAGACTCTCACCAAGGAAGCCGACGGCGAAGGCAAACTCGTCAAGCAGTCCGGCGGTCGCGGTCAGTATGGCCACGTGATCCTCAAGGCTTACCCCGCTGAGCGTGGCAAGGGTGTGACCGTCGAAAACAAAGTCGTCGGCGGCACGATTCCCAAGGAGTACATCAACGCCTGTAAATCAGGTGTGAACGAAGCGATGCGCAATGGTATCATCGCCGGCTACGAAGTGGTCGACATCCACGTGGAGATCCTGGACGGATCCAGCCACGAAGTGGACTCCAACGAAAACGCTTTCAAAATGGCCGCAATCTTCGCGGTCAAAGACGCTCTCAAGAAGGCCAAGTGCATCATGATGGAACCCATCATGGCAGTCGAAGCCACCACTCCTGAGGAATATCAGGGCGACATCATGGGTGATATCAACCGCCGCCGCGGTCGCATCACTGCCATCGACAGCCGCAACAACATGAGCATTGTGAAAGCGGAAGTGCCCCTGGCTGAAATGTTCGGCTACAGCACTACGATTCGCACGCTCTCAAGCGGTCGCGCATCCTACTCGATGCAGCCCTCACACTTCGACCAGGTGCCACAACAGATTGTGGAACAGATCGTGGAGCAACGCGGCGGCAAAAAGGCCTAATTACAACCAATCATTCACCCAGCGGGAGTTACATCATGCAAAGCCAACGCATCAGAATCCGCCTGCGCGCCTACGACTATCGCGTCCTGGACAAGTCCACGGCCGAGATCGTCGAGACCGCCAAGCGCACCGGAGCGAAAGTCGCGGGACCCATTCCCCTTCCTACGCGTATCGAGAAGTTCAACGTGAACCGCTCGCCACACGTGGACAAGAAGTCCTCCGAACACTTCGAAATCCGCACGCACAAGCGCCTGCTGGACATCGTTGACCCGACCGCCCGCACCGTGGACGAGCTCAAGAAGCTCAACCTTCCGTCCGGCGTCGACATCACCATTCGCATCTAAGTAATACCTGAGGAAATATCCATGAGCATCGGATTGATTGGCAAAAAAGTGGGGATGACCCAGGTTTACCTCAAGGACGGCAGCGCCGTCGCTGTGACGGTGATCGACGTGGCCGGCAACCAGGTTGTCCAGGTCAAGAACGAAGAGAAGGACGGCTACAGCGCAGTCCAGCTCGGTTACGCAGACAAGAAGGAGAACCGCTCCATCAAGCCTGAGCTGGCCCACTTCAAGAAGCACAACGCTTCCCTGAAGTATGTGCTGCGCGAGTTCCGCACAACAGGGGAGAACCCTGAGTCCGGCACGATCCTTGGTGCAGACAAGTTCGCTGAAGGTGAATATGTCGACGTTATCGGCACGACCAAAGGCAAAGGTTTCTCCGGCGTTGTCAAGCGCTACAATTTCGCAGGTCAGCCTGCGTCGCACGGATCCATGATGCACCGCCGGACTGGTTCCATCGGTTGCCGTCTTACCCCCGGTCGCGTTTGGAAGAATCAGAAGATGCCCGGACGCCATGGTTTCGACCGTCGCACGACGCAGAATCTCAAAGTGGTTCAGAGCCGCGTCGAAGACGGCGTGCTGCTGATCGCGGGTGCCGTTCCCGGACCGAATGGCAGCTACGTCATCGTCCGCCCTGCGATCAAGAAGCAGAGCAAGAAGTAATTTAGAAGGAGTGCAGTCATCATGGCATCGAATGTATTAACTATCGAGGCGGCCAAGCAGGCCAACGTGCAAACCGTGGAGGGTCGCAAAGGCGCCCACGCTCTGCATGACACCATCATCGCCTATCGTGCAAACCGCCGTCAGGGCAACGCCTCCACGAAGTCGCGCAACGAAGTTGCTGGCAGTGGTAAGAAGCTCTGGAAGCAGAAGGGCACTGGCCGCGCTCGTATGGGCAGCGCCCGCTCCCCGATCTGGAGTGGCGGCGGCGTCGTCTGGGGCCCCAAGCCCCGTGACTACTCCAAGAAGATCCCGCGCCAGGTCAAGACCCTTGCCTTCCGCACGGCTCTTACCTCACGGATCAACGACGGCGACGTGCTCACCACCGGTGAGTTCAAAGTCGAAGACGGCAAAACCAAGAGCTTCATCGCCGTGGTTGCCGGTCTGACAGACGCCAAGAAGGTCATGGTGATCGCCACCAAGTTCGATGAACTGACCTTCCGCAGCGGCCGCAACGTCCAGAACGTGCAGCTCATGTCCGCCGCTGAAGTGAACGCTGAGCACCTGCTTGGATACGACAAGATCATCATCTCGGGCGACGCCCTTGAAACCATCGCCCGGAGGACTGCCTAACATGAAAGACCTTTACCAAGTCATCAAGACCATCCGCCTGAGCGAGAAGGCCACCGTCCTCGGCGAAACGCTGAACGAGTATGTCTTCAATGTCGATCCTCGTGCCAACAAGATCGAGATCAAGCAGGCTGTTGAGAAGATCTTCGGCAAAACGGTCGTAGGCGTCCGCACGATGAACTACGATGGCAAGAAGAAGCGCGAACGTCGCGCCGACTTTGGCCGCACCAACCATTGGAAGAAAGCCGTCGTCCGGCTCAAAGACGGCGAGAAGATTGAACTCGCCTGATAGACGGCCCGAGCACCCGCCAACTTATTTTTCGCACCCAGCGTTATGGCTCTTACTACTTACAAGCCCAACACGCCCTCCAACCGCTACAAACAGTGGCCCGGTTTCGAGGAAATCACCAAGAGCACTCCGGAGCCGAACCTTACGGTGGCCCTCCGCAAGAGCGGTGGTCGTAACAACACCGGTCGCATCACGTGCCGCCACATTGGTGGTGGTCACAAGCGCCGCTACCGGTTGATCGATTTCAAGCGCTCCCGTCGTGACGACGCCGCCACCGTGGTCGGCATCGAATACGATCCAAACCGCTCCGCCCGCATCGCCCTGATCCAGTTCGCTGATGGTCAGAAAAGCTACATCTTGGCCCCCGCCAAGCTTGAAGTTGGTGCCAAGGTCGTTGCAGGTGAGAAGGCAGCTCCCGAGATCGGCAACGCCCTTCCGCTGGCTCGCATCCCTCTTGGTACGCAGATCCACAACATCGAAATCACCCCTCACAAGGGTGGCCAGATTGCCCGCTCCGCAGGCCAGGCAGCCATTCTTTCCAACCGTGAAGGTGAGTTCGCCCTCGTGCGTCTTCCCTCCGGCGAAATCCGCAAGATCCTTGCGGTGTGCTACGCCTCCATCGGCCAAGTCGGCAACGTGGAACACATGAACGTGGTGAGCGGCAAAGCAGGCCGTACCCGCTGGCAGGGCGTTCGCCCGACCGTCCGCGGTATGTGTATGAACCCGATCGACCACCCGAACGGTGGTGGTGAAGGCCGCTCCAAGTCCGGTGGTGGTCGTCAGCACCTTCTCAGCCCCTGGGGTCATGCGAAGGGTCAGAAGACCCGTAAAAAGCGGAAGTACTCCAACCGCCTCATCGTGCAGGGCCGCAAAGGCAAGTAACTGCAATTTAGAAACTTACTGATTCAGCCCTCTCTCCACCATGGGACGCTCACTTAAAAAAGGACCTTTCGTCAACCAGAAACTTCTCTGGAAGATTGACCAGCTCAATGAAACCGGCGCCAAGCGCCCTATCAAGACCTGGGCTCGCAGCTCCATGATCACGCCTGACTTTGTTGGACACACCTTCCTGGTGCACAACGGCAGAGACTTCGTGAGCGTGTATGTCTCCGAAAACATGGTCGGCCACCGTCTGGGTGAATTCTCACCCACCCGTACCTTCAAGGGTCACGGTGCCCACACGGCCAAGGTCTCCAAGTAATCCGCTTCATTCCTGACTTCCGACGCCTCGTCATGAAACTTTCCCTGAACACCCTTAACCTGGCTGCCGTGCCGCTCTTGCTGGCGACGGTCGTGCCAGGCTGGGCTCAGGGTCAGAGCAACGAGGCTCTGGAAGTCCGGGAAGCGCGTGCCACTCTCCAGATCTCTGCGGCCCGGATCAATGATCTGGAATCCCGCCTCACCAAGGCAAAAGACCAGGTCAACTCCCTCGCGGAGAGCCTGGCCTCCGCCAACGGTGAATCCCAACAGACGCGGTCAGCTTACGAAAAGCTCCGCGTCCAGATGGAAGGTCTCGGCATTGCGGCACTGGACGCTTCCAACGCGGAACTACAGCAGCGCCTCCTTACGGCGTTGAGTGATCTCCGGCTCCTGGAAACTCAGAAGCGGGCGATGGCAGACGCCCTTGTTAACTTGTCGGAAGCCTCCCTCGCGTTCGCCAACGCCGCGGGGAATGTGGCTCCCGAAGCCAAACGAAATCTTGGTGATCGCCTCGCGGATGCGGGTCGCGCCATGAACCAGCTCAAGGCCCAGGGCGACACCGCTGTCGCCGATCTTCAGAACGCCCGTGTGGTGAGCCTGAAAGATGACCTTGGCATCGCTATTCTCAATGTCGGCTCCAGGCACGGCGTGCATCCTGGAATGCCATTTTCTCTTTATCGTCAGGACAAACCCATTGCCCGCGCCGTGGTAGTGGATGTCCGCAGCGGCATCTGCGGGGCAGTCGTTCAGGAGCTCATCAATAACGCAGAGCCTGTGAAAGTCGGCGACACCGGCAAGGTGGAAGCAATGAAAGGTTAACACGAAGCAACGTCATGGAAGTAAAATCCGTCCTCAAATACGCGAGAATCTCCGACCAGAAAGCCCGGGAAGTTACCCGTGCCATCCAGGGGATGCCGGTCTCTCAGGCACTCAGCGTGTTGAACTTCACCCCGAAGAAAGCCGCCCTCCTCATTGGTAAGGCCCTGCGCTCCGCGGTGGCCAATGCTGAGAACAATCACGAGCTCGATGCAGACGAACTCTACATCAAAAGCGCCACGGCCACCAAGGGCCCGGTGCTGAAGCGCATCATGCCCCGTGCCCGCGGTTCCGCCGGCGGCATCAAAAAGCGCATGGCTCACATCACCCTCATTCTCGCCGCCAAGGAAGAAGAAGCGGAAAAGAAGCCCAAGGCCGCCAAAGCAGCCAAGGCTGAGGCCAAGTAACCGCCCGACGAACCACTAACGAATCACAAAGCTATGGGTCAGAAAGTTCATCCAATCGGTTTCCGCCTCGCCGTCACCAAAGACTGGCGCTCCAAGTGGTATGCTCCTGAAAAGGAGTTCGCCGACTTCCTTCACGCCGACCTTAAAATCCGCGGCTACCTGAAAGGCAAGTTGTCCTCCGCCGCTCTCGCCAAGATCGTTATCGAGCGCGCTTGGAACCTCGTCCGCGTCACCCTTCACACCGCCCGTCCAGGTCTGGTGATCGGTCGCAAAGGCCAGGAAATCGAAGTGATGAGCGCTGAGATTTCCAAGATGTGCGGTGGCAAGCAGGTCAAGATCGACATCATCGAGATCAAGCAGCCCGAACTCGACGCCCAGCTTGTGGCAGAGACCGTGGCGACCCAGCTTGAGCGTCGTATTTCCTTCCG
>JBGGMQ010000197.1:0-13452 GCA_041287975.1 Verrucomicrobium sp.
TTTGACCTCGCAAACCAGTTACAATTCGATGTATTGGGATGATTCAAATATTGGTCTGCCTGATTCATCCTACCATTGTTGTGATTTTAATCTTCGGGGCAAATTGTGGGTCCTGGCAATGAAGAATGCATCTCAAATCTCTCAGGCGGCTGGACCGCAGCCTGTCACACAAACGCCTCTATTGTCGGTGAGGAACGAGTGTGGGCTGCGAGTCAGAGTGGAGGGTTTGAGTTTCTCTGGGTGGGATGGGAGTTGGTGGGCTGTATTTCCGAAAAGCCAGAGCTTGCTTCATTTCTATCCATAGTCTCGTATGACTCACTGTCCCTACGATGACAGGCAGTTGTCAGCCTCTACTGGCTCATTCATCACTCGACGTTGCGGTCGCAGTGATGTTCAGCCTCGCGAAGTTGCACCATTGAAACGAACCCCCGCACTATATGCAATGTCCTGCCTGCCAGACTGAGATGATCTTGGGAAGAGTCTCCATACACGGTACCGTGCTGGGATTTCTTGCCG
Organism: Verrucomicrobium sp.; assembly: GCA_041287975.1. Taxonomy (GTDB): domain Bacteria; phylum Verrucomicrobiota; class Verrucomicrobiia; order Verrucomicrobiales; family Verrucomicrobiaceae; genus Verrucomicrobium. Next base: position 517 of record JBGGMQ010000197.1, read on the forward strand.
TTGGGTACTCGATCCAGCATCTGTGGTTCAGACCCCGCAGGGCCAAGCCAGAAGACGACCGCCCAAAGGAGGTGATCGCACTTGATACGGCGGAAACAGCGGTTGCTCATCAATGTCCTGGTTGTCGAACCCTGGTGGTGGGGCCGGAACGCCGGGAAGCTGCTTACAGTGGAATTTGAAGGGAGCGCGTGGGGTGAGAGCGGAGAGAAGTTATTTCACTGGGAGCGCAGAATTTATTCTGCTAATGCTCGACGACAGACGCGCGTTGCTGACATGAATGTCGGCGCACCCAGTGGGTTGTCGGAGGTATACGAGAGTGCGATAAGGACGTTTAGGTCCCCGGCGAACTGCCGGGCACCGTAGTCGGGGTGGCTGCGCTTCCTTCGTGAGAGAGACTATCCACTGTCTCAACCCATTGGACGAGGCGGGGTTCTTTGGAAGGGTCCAGCCATGTCAGGACTCGTACGACATCGGGATCGGCCATGCCGGTGCACCCGGCAGTGGGCTCGCCAGGGCCTGGCCAGACGTGGATAAAGATGCAGGAGCCGAAACCTGGCACCCCCTCAGGGTTGTGGGCGATAAAAGCCCCCCAGCGATAGAGGCGCTTGTAGCGGTTCATCGGCTCGTGGCTATCCCAGTCTCGTGTTACCGTCGTCGAATTGACGACCTGATTGTAGTATTTGGATTTAGGATCATCGACGCCAATGATGCTGTCCTCCAGCGCGGTATAGGGAAGTTTAAGCCCTGGCGATTCGGCATGGGCTTCCGCTACGGAGTCAATACCAAACGTAAATGGCACACGAAACACACCCGCTGGGCTGCACCCATCCCCTTCCCGCTTTTCGCGAAATTCTACTGGCCGGGTGGCGTGATGCTCCCCCACCCCCCAGGCGAGCCCACTGCGCCAAAGAGTAACAGGAATCACCCCTCGCTCTGAAACAGGTTCCCAAGGGGAGCCTCCATCCCGACGCTCCATAAGATACAGAGTGGCCGGGATCGAAGTCGGATGGGGCGACATCACGAGAAGCAGCTGCCTACAGCTTTCTGGGATATCCTGTGAGAAGAGGGCTGGAAGTGATGGCGTCTGCACCTCCAATTCCTTCGAAGGCGGCACACGGCTGTCGCCAGCGTCTATTTGATCCTGCCGCCAGTAATAACCGCCGGAAACGATCAAGATCAGAAAAATTCCCCCTGTGAGCCAGAGGTTCGGAGGAGTGCGATTCGCCTTCATCTACAGTCGCACACGATAATTCGGCATCAGGTGTCTGCATCCACTCTCATGGGTCAAGCAACCGGGATCTGGCATAGTACCAGACTTCCCGACTCCCTTGACCCTCATCTTAATATCGCCCTCCGGATCAGGCTTCGCCAGAGATCTTGGAGCTCTCAGCCTCACCGGCCTTTTTTCTTGGCCGCCCAACGCTTCTTTTGTGCTTCAATGATGCGCTGACGCCCTTCTTCCGACATCACCCGCTTCTTTCGCACCTTGGTGGCAGCAGGGGCCTCTGGGGGCGAACTCTTCACTGCACCAGGGGGCCGGCCCCGCCGCTTGCCTGCTGCTGGCACAGGAGCGCCCGAGATGCCCGAAAGCAACGACTCCAGTTCCGTCTCCAAACGCTGAATCTTCTCAGCGATTTCGACCGCCTGTTTGAGGTGAGTCAGCGTGGGTTGGTATCCAAGTTTTGCCATAGCCAAGACTCATAGCGAGCCAGGCTAGATATGCAAATACCAGTATCTTTGTCTACAGCACAATTTTAGAACCCTCTCACTCTATCCATTCTGCATGCTCTTCCTGGAAAGGCGCAGGAGAAACCTCAATGACCGTGTAGAAAGGTGCGTAAAACTTAGAACCTGGTTGGATAAAAACATCCCGGTGTGGCATGTTAATTTAGAGGAATGAGATAAGAGCGGCTTCGCCGAGATTGAGAACTGCCCCCTCCGGGTTGCGGTCCTTTTGAGACTGGACTGCGTTGCTCATCGGTTGTGACTCACGATTCAGGCCCTCTTCGCGCCTTGTCCAGCCTCAAAATGCCTCCCAACACCCCCGGCGTTTTATCCAAACAGGTTCTATGGACTAGCGACGTCAATGATATGCCTGGAATGAAAATGACTGCAATCCGGGCCGTGCCGAGTGGATAATTCGCACCAAAGCAGCGAAAAGATTGTCGATTGACAGCAAATGCGCCGTGACCATTGCCTGATTGATGGCATGCTCGGTCATGAATGAGTACAAGTTGACGATGAGTGACGGAACCTCCAGGACTATCTTGGCGGAGCGCATTCGAAGAATGGCAGAAGGTTTTGTATTTGAAAGCCAGGGTGAGGAGCCTGTTGTCATTCCCAGGGTCAAAGTGAAGGCCTGGGACGGCCCCGAGCCACTCCATGACCTGTCGAATTCAGACGAAGAGGACAGGGCGGATCTTCGGAAATAACGTGATGAGACAGGGGAGCCTCCGTGGAATTGGCAGGCTTTCCTCTGAGTCAGGCACAGGGTCGATTGCGGGGTGCATGAGAGCACAACTGCTTCAGAGTTGGAGGCGTGTGACCCACATGGGCACCCCTTTGCCGGATCCTGAATCTCCCAGTCCATCCGGCGTTGTGGGGCAAGATCTCCCGTCGTCCGCGCGGCGTTTCTAACCCGCTCCCTGCGTTCCGTTAAAAATGGACGCGGCCATGCGGGACATGGCGTCTTCTCTGGAGCGAATGACGGCGGTCTGGCCTTCGGCGAACTCGTCCCAGCAGATGACTTCAGACTTTTTGAGCACGAGGCTGTCGCCGCCTTCGAAGATAAACTCAAAGTCCCCTTCGCCGGCGATCATCTGACGGGCTCGGATGATCCTGGGTCTGTCCTCCGAGTTCAGGTAGACCACGAACATTCCCATGTTCTACCATACGCCCTAGATCACAGAGGCGTTGCGCGAATTTGCAGCAGACCAGGCAACAGTTCCGAAGGGGTATGATTGAACAGGTTCTTAGGCCGTGCTCACGAAGCGGGCGTGCTCCAGGTGCTGATCGTCACTCCACTCCACAAAGGCGATGCGGACCATCAACTGAGGCTCAACCCAGTGGCAAACGAAGTTGCCGGGGGCCGGTTCAGACAGATTGGCAAACGGGCATTCACTGGTAGTGAGAGGCAGGATGCGGTTGAGGATCTTCTGGCGGATCAGCGGGCTGAACCCGGAGCGAACGCTCGCCACATGCTCGAACTGACCGTGGGTCTTGCGGCCGACGAGCAGGGCATCAAACGACCCACCACTGGCTACATAGCCACCGACGGCGAAAACCTGTTCACGCTCAGCCTTCCACTTCACCCAAGCACCACTGCGCTCGCCCAGTTCGTAAACGGAGTCTTTTCGCTTGGCGATGATGCCTTCCAGTTCGGCATCCTGGGCCTCGGCCATGAGTTCCGAGGGAGTGCCCTGGAGGCTGGCGCTGAGGGCGAGACGCGAGCCAGAGTGGTGCCTGGGAAGTATCCTCTTCAACAGCTCCCGTCGATACTCGAGAGGCCGACACGTCAGATCCTCACCGTCGATTTCCAAAGCATCAAATACCATGAAGCGAAGGTCCAATGGTGAGCTGCGATGATTCTGAAGGAGTTGGAACGAGGGACGACCGTTTTCATCCAGCGCAACGACTTCCCCATCAATCGTAGCGGTGGAACATCGCAAGTCGTCCAACGATTGAGTGATGTCATGGAAGGTGGCGGTAAGCGACTTCGAGTTCCTCGAAATCAAGGAAAGGCCTTCGGGGCGCTTCGTGCCAATCACACGGTAGCCATCCCATTTGATTTCGTAGCTCCATTCCGGCCCCTCGGGCAGAGTGGAGACCAGTTGGCACAGCATGGGATCTGAAACGGTGCAGGCAGACATGGCTGCCTGAAATCGCACCGCAATGCGGCGGTGGCTGTAGGAGTCACTCAGAACAATCAAGGAGCGGGAGCCTTGGCTTCCTTCACCACCACCTGCTCTTTCTTGTTGAAAACTATCTCGGGTTTCCCCTTTTGAATCATAATCTTGCCGCTGACGGCAATTTCCCTGCCACGAAGACTCTCAAGGTAATCTTTCCCCAGGATGGGAACGATCACGGCAGGCACATAGGCTGTGAAAGTGTGCTTGGGGTAGACTCCTCCCATGTTGACAAAGGCATGGCCGCGAGCCGTGACGTTCACGTCCGACACGACACCTTCAACAGTCGTGTTCTGGCCTTCCATCTTAAGGGCCTCCTCAGGGGTGGCTGAAAAAATGGAGGAAGCGAAGGATCCGAGAGTGAAGATGACCAGCAGTGCCTTCCACCAAGGTTTGGAGATCGCGCGCATACGGTTGATTGTGCAACACGGCACGAGGTGCCGTCAAGCGTGGGGTTATTTCCCAAAAAGCGGTACCATGCCCTTAAGAACATCCACTCCCGTTTCCACGGCCTTGCCCGCTGCGTCCTGGGTGGTTTTCAGGACCTCCTTGCTCACCTCTGCAGCACCTTTTCCAGGTTCGCCAGCAGAGTTGCCCAGGACTTCGATCCCCTTCTCAGCTACGCTGAGAGGCGCGGCGATGAGCTCCTTGCCCATGGCCGCAAGCAGACGATTGCTGAGATCTTCGGAAGGTGCATCCAGCGTGCCGGAAACGCGAACGGGCGTCCACACGAAACCCGGAGGGCCATTGGGACGGGATTCGGTGAAGACCTGAGTCTGCGCACCGGGCATCCAACGGAGCGCATCGGTGGACACGCCAACATAGAGTTGTCCGTCGAGGGCCTCGCCGCGAAGGGTCAAGTCGCCTTCAATACGCAGAAGCCCACTGGACTGGACCACCAGGCGACGAACGTGCAGCACACTTCCGCGATGCTCGATCTCCCCTTTCGCTTCCTCCAACGCGATGCGGCGGAACCGGTCCGTGCGAGTAAAGTCTGCCACCCGGTCCAGCACTGGCATGTTCTCCACCACGGCATTCTTGATCACGACTTTGGCGGTGACTCCGGTGGCATCGACATCATAGTCCGCCTCCAGCACGCCACGAAGCTTGTTGGGCCAGGGCTCCGCGAGCACGTGGCGAAGCTCCAGATTGCTCACAGCACCAGAGAATTTCCAAGGGCGGCCAGGCTCGAAGGGAAGCTCCCCCCGGCTGGTGATCTCGCTGTCTCCGAGCCATTTTGCCTGGCCGTTGTTGATGGTCAACGCACGGGCATCGATGCGAGCCCGTACCTGCTTGAGCTCCAAGGGAGCCTTCCAGCCTGGAAGGGAGAGCTTGCCGCCCTGACTCTGTAGATCCCAAGCGATCAAGTCGTTGGTGGGTTTGGCTACCACCTGAGGGTCATCGAGTCGCAGACCTGGCACGCCTTTCGGTGGAGCCACCTGGAGTGCGGCAATTTCCACCCGGTCTATTTCCGTCTTCTGAGGAAGCCAGGATCGGAGCCACACGGGAGCATCACTGCCATAGGCCCGCGTTGGACCCTGGTCGTTCTTGACCTCCTGCGGGCTGGGCAACGGTGCCACATTGGAAACGGGTAGCTGAGCAGGAGCCGGGAGGGCGATTCGCAGCCAGTCTGCATTGATCGAGGTGACCTTCCAGGTCCCCTGCCGGATTCCGCTCCAATCCATGGTGGTTTGAACCCCTTCCGCCTCAAGCTTGGTCCACCCCGCAGGCTGGGAGGGTGCCAAGGAAGCTGTGGAAGTATAAGCAATAGGGCCTGACCACTCAAGGGTGGCAATTTTTGCCTCCCCTTTTCCCAAATGGCTCAAGCGCTGCTCCACCATTACCCGAATGGCGTCACTGCGAAGGTAGTTTTGCAGCCAAAAATAGCCATAGAGGGCGCCGCTGGCGGCTATTCCCACCACCAGAAGCAAGCTCCACAGGATGAATTGCTTGATGCGATTGGGACTTTTGCGGGCGCGACTCATGAGGATACCGGTGTTGAGAAAACGAAGCGGGCGCAGGATAAACAAGTTTTTCTCGCCAGCCCATCAAATTCCGCTTTAATCCGCCCGCAGGTTGAATCGAACTTTCTCATGCTCGAACTCCGTAACATTTCCCTGACGCTGGATCGCGACGGAGAGTCGCAAGCTCTTCTGGACGACGTGACCTTCTCCGTCCCCACCGGGCACCTCCTGGCGATTGTCGGCCCGTCGGGCTGTGGCAAGACCACGCTCCTCAAGACTATTGCAGGATTGAAGGAGGAGGACAACGGAGAGATCCGATGGCAAGGCCGAAATCTGGCGGTCAATGGCGACCTGCACCCCTCTGAGCTGGGCTATGTACCACAGTTCAGCATCGCCCACGATTTGCTGACGGTGGAAGAATGTGTGGCCAGTGCCGTGGCCCTCAGGACTCGTCAGGCCGACCAAGACTCCGCCTGGGCTCTGGTGGAGCAGGTGATGAAGCAGACCGGGTTGACCTCTCTGGCAGACCGTCTGGTGAAGGTGCTGTCTGGCGGTCAAAAACGACGCCTGGGACTTGCTCTGGAGCTTGTGACCAACCCGAATCTTCTGCTCTGTGACGAGGTGACGAGCGGACTGGACCCGAAGTCCGAGCGCGAGATCACGCAACTCCTCTACGATCTGGCCCGCCAGAACGACAAGCGCATCGTGATCAACGTGACGCACAGTCTGAGCAATCTCTCGCTCTTTGACACGGTGCTGGTCATGCATGAGGGCCGGGTGGTGTACCATGGGCCGCCACGGGCGATGAATCACTACTTCAGCGTGGAGCAGGCAGAGGACATCTATCCCAAACTAGCCCGCCGCAGCGCTGAACGCTGGGGCGATTCCTGGGCGCGCCACCGTGAATCCTACTACAAAGCTTACAAGCTGGCTCCTGAACCCGAGCCAGAGTTCAACGATGCCAAAGTGGTGGCAGACCGCGAACCTGACCGCATCAAGCTGCCATCGGCCAAAGCTTTGTCAGAAGAGGATGAAGCTGAGCTCAAGAAGGACAAGGAGAAAGCCACTGGAGAAAGCGATGTCAGCGACGACGGGGACTCCTGGGGCAAGCACAAAAAAAATCGTGACAAAAAGCTGGCTGACGAAGCCGCTGAGCACAAGAAACACAAGCGGCACGAGCACGATGTGGAAGTGGATGCGCCACACCAGTTGCCAGGGGTGATCGCCCAGACGCGGGAACTTCTCAGACGACGGTGGACCATTTTCAAACGCGATCGCTCTCAAGTTTGGTTGCACGCCGCAATGCTTCTGGGATTCCCCCTGTTGGTGGTGATCTTCGGATATGAAGGGGTGCCGCAAGTCCGTCAGATGTCCGTGCGCCAGGATGCCAATGTGCTGCTGGATATCCGCGAACAAATTGTCCACAAGGAGAGTCTCCTGAAGGCTGGTGGCCTGGTCTCTGGCCTAGTGCTGATGCAGGTGGTCCTGGTGACGCTCATGGCCTCCAACAATGCCGCTCGTGAGATCGCGGGTGAGCGGGACATCCTTGAGCGGGAACGGCTGGGCGGCCTGCGGGCGACCAGCTACCTGCTAAGCAAGATCTTGTTCCTGGGCACCTTCGTCCTGGCGCAAGCCTTATGGATGGGCCTGTTCGTGGAGATGCTGTGTAGCGGCATTCCGGGAGATCTGGCGATCAAGCTCATCCTGCTGGTGATGGCCTCCGCCTCCATGACGTCTGTCTGCCTGGGTATTTCCGCGCTGATGCGCTCTCCGGAAAAGGCCACGATCCTGAGCATCTACCTCGTAGGATTCCAACTTCCCTTGAGCGGAGCTGTGCTGACCCTGCCCAAGGCCATTGAGCCTATAGTCCAGCCCTTCATCGCCGCCTACTGGAGCTGGGCGGGGAGTCTGAGTACGATGAAGAGCACCTCCTTCTATGATGCGGTGAAAAGCGTCACAAGTACGAGCCTGGAGCCGGCCAACCTGGCGATCTTTGTGCTGAGCATCCACCTCATCATCGGACTCACGCTCGCTTACGCTGGCACGAAAAAGTCACAGTGGGATTGATCCCATGGTGTATTCATGGAGAAATCTTGCTTCCTGGCAGAATTATAACTGGCAAACGCCCGCCTCAGTGCGGAGAATCGCCCCGAATTTCCCCTGTCCCCTCACCCACTGCCGCCCTCCTTTCTGACTCATGGCCCGTCGCGCCAAATCCTCTCTCAGCCCAGTCCACATCGTCATCATCATGGTCGTCGTGGCAGCCTTCATCTGGGGTGGCTACACCCTGATGCACCGGACATCGGGCTCAAGCTTCACCGGCACTTCCGCGCTCAGTGTGCGGGAGTATTTGGAGAACTCGAACTCCCTCAGCGGCAACACGTATCAGATCGAGGGCATTGTGGAGGAGCGTCTGGACAACTGGCGCTCTGCCGAGGGCCGTCTGTTCAGCGTACTCGTGGACGATGGCGCCGACGCCTCGCCCCTTCCTGTGCTGGTGCCTCAGAAGCTTAACAGCACAAACATTCAACGCGGTCAGCGCTTCAAGTTCAAAGTCAACGTCCAGGCTGAAACGGGCATCCTCGAGGTGATGGAATTAACCAAAGCCTGATCGCGACAACTCTCCAAGAAGTCTCCTCTACCAGTCCTCCTCTGACGCTGCGTGCTCCCCTGAAGACTGGCACTCACCGGGGCAGCTCAAAAATTGATGTTCCCCTTTTGTATTTGATCCTGCATAATCTGCCTCCTGTATGTCGCTACGCACTTGCCTCCTATTGACGTCCAGCGCATTGCTGCCACATCTGGCCACCGCCCAAGTGCTGCCATCCAATCCGCCACCCGCTCAGACGCAACCGGGGACGACGGCGGGGGCAAGCTCCGGGGGGGGCGCTTCATCAGGTGGGCAGACCAAGAAAAGTGGTGGACTGTTTGGAGACGTCCTGCCGTTCATGGACAGCAGCAGCGAGAACGTGGCTTGGGACGGCAAGGTCTGGAACGTGACCAACAACCGGATGTTCCAGGCGCGACTGGAAAAATACCTCGCCTCACCCGAGGCGAACACGCCGGAAGACCAGGCGTATCGGGACGTGCTGGAACAGATTACGAAGCTGCTGGCACCCACGCATGGCGGTGGGCCGCAACTTCCCGCCGCAGTGGCGCTGCTTCCAGAGGCCGCACAATACAGAATTGACGCCAAGCTCTGCGACTCACTGGCCCATGCGATCTACGGCGTGTGGCTGTCCGAAAAAAACATCGTCAGTCTCCGTCAGACAAACAGTGCGATGTCTGATCGAGTGAGGAGTGAATCCTTCCAGGCCCGACACGCGGTCAAGACAGGACCCACCACAAGTGGCAGCGGCGGTGGAGCGAAAGGGCAGCAAGCAGCACAGCCGGCCCAAACACTGCAGAGTTTTGCGACAGCGAAATACATCGCAACCATCGCTGAGCTGGAGACCCGAATGAAGGCCAATGAGCTGGCCATGGGTACGACCCAGCTCACCGCAAAAGCTGAGTTTCAGGCACTGATCATTCAATTTGCGTTGCAGCGCCGATTTGAGCACGTGGTCCTCGCCTGCCGATTCTACCGCCAGATCTTCTCCGACCCCAGCGGCATCCTGAGTTTGAAAGAAGGGTCTGATGCGGAAAAGATGTTCGCGTCTTCTCTCGGGACTTCGCCAACGATCAGCGGGCTGGATGCATTCGCCAACGAAGCGATCCGTGATGTGGACGAGGCTGTGCAGGCCTTCGACAATCTTCTGGAGCGTGGCGACCTCGCCAGCGCAGCCAAGCGCATCAGCGAGGCCTACATGATCGGTGAATACCTTCCGCGGGTGCGCCGGGTGCCCATGAACCAGAAGCTCGCCGTGTTGGATTTCAGCCGGGACTACAACCAGCTGGTTTCCGCGATGGAGATGAAGGACTACACATTGGCCGAACAACTGGTGACCAAGCTGATAAAGGCCGCCAAGGACTTCGACTACAGCAAGCCGAAGGCGATGATCGAGACGGCACGCACCGTGAGTGACATGCACTTGAACAAGGCCAAGGTGTCCGCCATGCAGGGCGATCAGAAGGGCAGCGCTGAGGCCCTCACGGAGGCAACGACCATCTGGCCGACGAATCCGAAACTGCGCGAGTTCACGAACATGATCGGCAGCAATGCTGACATCAAGACACAAGCAGCCCTGGACCTCGACCGCCTTGTCAGCCAGAGAAACTACCGCCAGATCTACAATGACCAAGGCCGATATCTGGCCGCAGTCATGGACGATCCTCAGCGGCAGGAGACCCTAAAAAAAGTGCTCACAGACATGGGCCGGGTGAATTTTTCCATCGCCGCTGCAACAAATCTGGCCCAAGGCAGCAATCTTGCTGGCGCTTGGGAAACGATGGAGCGGACCTATGCTGAGTTTCCCGATGACCCTGAAGTCTCCCGCTTGCGGTCCGATTTCAGCATCAAAGCCACGGAGTTTGTGGGAGCCCTGCAAAAGGCCAAGCAGCATGAGGATCGTCGACAGACAGGATCTGCCCTCGCTTGGTATCTCAAGGCCAAGACTCAATACCCGCCGAGTGAATTCGCACGCGACGGCATCAACCGTCAGGTGACGAAACTGCAGGTAAACGAAGGTAAAATAGAATAGCCGTTCTCCGAACCGGGCCTGGCGTGATTCCCGCCAGACGGCCACATCTTTGCCGCCTTTTCACCAGGAAGACCATGCCCTGCAAGGCCGTAGCCCGATTCGAATTCTCCCCTGCCCTGGATCGCAAAGGCAGCCGGGTGCGAAGGGACGGGTTTACGACAGAATGGTGGTTGATCCTTCGCTGTGACCCGGAGCTGGGCCGATACCTACGCTCCCTGCATCATGTGCACCATTACCGCACTCGCAGCCTCCAGGAGCCACTTTGGGGCACACACGTCTCCGTGGTGCGCGGCGAAATCCCACCCTCCCCCGGAATCTGGCGCACGCTACAGGGAAGAACCGTGGCGCTGGAGTACGAAGTGAAACCTCAGGAAACGGACGGCTACGTCTGGCTGCCCGTGAAGTGCGAAGCCGCGTTGGACTACCGCGAATCCTTGGGGCTGCCTCGTGAGCCCCTCTGGCCTTTGCACCTGACCATTGGCAACTCGAAGATCCGAGGCTAACACAAAATTGATGGCTCGTGGCAATCAGTCTGTAGGGCACTTCGCCCCCCCTAGGGACGATTCAGATATTCTTTTGCCCGGTTGGTACACTTGACGTTGGTATTCAAAACGAAATGGTCATGTTTGCGACTGAGAGTATCAGAGTTGGAACGGACGCTCTATGTTGATGGCCGTCCTCTTTGACTCACCCTTTCCATCTCCTGCCCTTTGGATCCCTTGCCTGATACACAAAGCACCCCAACCCTGTGGCGCACGGCGTTGATTGACGACGAACTGCACTCCCGCAACCGGCTGCGCTCACTGCTGAGCAACCGACCAGATATCGAAATCGTGGGCGAGGCTGACAGCGTATCCACGGCCATCACCATGTGTGGCGCGATGAAGCCAGAATTGATCTTTCTGGATATTGAGATGCCTGATGGCAGTGGGTTCGACGTTCTGCCCCACCTCAAAACGGTGTCACACGTAGTCTTTGTGACCGCTTACTCCGACTACGCTGCAAGGGCCTTCGATGTCAACGCCGTCGACTACCTGACGAAGCCCGTATTTCCCGATCGACTTTCCAAAGCCCTGGACCGGCTGACAACACCTGAGAGAGGCTTGTTCAGCCCTCCACCGATAGGAACGCTAAGCGACGATGACTCCGTATTTCTTCAAGACGGAAAGTCCTTTCGCATGGTGAGGGTGACCAGCATTGTCTCCATCCGGGCTGAGGGAAACTACACTGTGGTGAGCGTGCAGGGCAGCAATGACTTCTGGATGCTGCGACCGATGCATGAATGGGAGCAATCCCTCCCGTCAAGAATCTTCTTCCGGGTCGACCGTTCGCTGATGATCAACCTCCAGCAAATCAGCGGCCTGGAAGTGCACTCCCGATACAGCGCCATCCTGGAAATGACCGGCAAGCCCGAGAAGTTCGAGCTGGGCCGCACAGCCCTGTCACGTCTACGGACGACGCTGGAATCTCCTCCTGGGAAGTAAGCCCCCTCCGCGGAGGTTCAGGGAAACAGCTCTGCGGTTTCAGGAAACTTGCACCGCGAAACAGAAGAAAATCTTCTTCACTTTGCGCTTTCTCCACCAAACCAATTCTACTGGTTTGGTGGAGCATAGCGGATTCGAACCGCTGACCTTCTCAATGCCATTGAGACGCTCTACCAACTGAGCTAATGCCCCTCGCAATTCTTGCGGGCGAGATAGTACCGCGATCTCAAATTCAGACAAGTACTTTCTTCACTATTTCAGGAGATTTTTCACCCTTTATTCATGAGGCTGAGCAATGTATGAAATTGCCCCTGGGCAAAAAAAGACCCGCACCGGAAAGGTGCGGGTCCAGGAGAGAGGACTTAGGCCTCAAAGGTTAGCGGGTCGCAGGCTTGCGAGCGCCGCCAGCGGCAGGAGTTGCGGCTGGGGCAGGTGTAGCCGCAGGAGCCGGGGCAGCGGAAGCAGGAGCCTTGTTGGCGTCTGCCTGGGCCTTGGCCTTGCGAGCCTCACGATCAGCCTTCATGGAGTTGATGGTGGATTCAGCCTTCTGAATCTTGTCCTGGGTCAAAGCCTTGTTACCTTTGGTGACAGCTTCAATCGCGCTCTTGGCGACGTCGTTCTTCGGATCGATTTCCTGAGCCTGCTTGAAGAAGACATAAGCTTTTTCGTAGTCAGGTTTTGCCGTCTCACCCACGGCGACCAAAAGGCCACGGAAGTGGAGGCTGCCGAGGCGAAGAAGAGCTTCCATGCGCACGGCTTCACTGGCGACTGGGGAGTCAGCAGCGGCAAGGTAGGAGGAGGCAGCGGCCTGGAAGGGGGAACCCTTGTCGCTGTCAATCACGAGGCCCTGTTCGCTAACAAGGCCATAGCTAAGGAGACCTTCAGGGAGACCAGCAGCAGCAGCGCGTGCGAACCAGCCAGCGGCGGCAACGGGGTCCTTCTG
>JBGGMQ010000198.1:0-8795 GCA_041287975.1 Verrucomicrobium sp.
TCAGTCCCGCGAGAGCCAGCTTGGTGTAGAGAATGCCGCCGAAAATGCCCAGAGCCGACCCAATGATCGCCACAAGCCCCGCCTCGGCAAGAATGGCCCAGCGAGCCTGTTTCGGGGTCCATCCCAAGGACAGCAGCAGACCCACCTGGGGCGCGCGTTTTTCAATGGTGAAGAGGAAGAGCAGGGCGGCAAAGATGAGCGCGGCCCCGATGAGGAACATGCTCAAACCAACGAAGAGGCCGCCGAAGTCGACGCTGCCTTTCGCGGCGGCTCCCGCCTCGGCCTTGAAGAGGCGGGGCACGAGTCCCACATCCGCCAGTTTCATACCGTCCAGCAACTGCGTCCGAAGTGCCGTTTCCTCCTGGCCAACGTCCGGGAAGCGCAGGGAGGTCAGATTGCCAAAGCGATTGCTCCAAAGCTTCTGACCTTCGCTCAGCATGATGAAGGCCTTGGGCGTGCCACGGTAGTTGTCCCAGTACTTCTCGTCCTTGTCCCGGATGGCATCAAGCTTCACGGGAATGCCGGGCGTCCAGTCGCGGCAGTTGTCCACGTCGGACACGCCGGGAAAGTTTGGGGTCCAGGCGCGCGTCAGATCGGGATTGTCCATGGGCACAATGCCCGCCACCTTGTAAGTGGCTGTTTCTTCCTTGAGATCGCGGCCAAGGCCGACAGTGAAGAAGCGGAAGGAAATCTCGCCCCCGACTTGCAACTGGTGATCTTCAGCCAGCCACTGAGAAATGAAAATCGACTGTGGCCCACTGGACTCTGCAGGAGCCTTGAATTTGCCTTGAAGGACCGGGCCTGGAATGCCAGTCACCATCGAGTAGGGCGTACGCCCATTTGCGGAGGTGAACCCATTCACCAAGTAGGTGATGACGCCGTAGGCACCGGCCTGCTTCGCCAGAAGCTTCTGGCTGAGCACTTCGTCCATGAAGACGCGATCCGTGCCCAGTTCCCATTCAGCGGCACTTCCTTTTACCCGGGTAATTTTAATGGCAAAGTCCTCCAGGCTTTTGGTCTGCTCCGCCTTCTCCATGGAGAAGCCTGAGCCGCCTGCGAGGATGGCATTGATCCGGCCGGTCTTTTCCAGCTCGGCCTGCATGTCTGCCAAGGGGACGAAAACGGTGTCACTGCCCGTTTGCGAAGCGGCAAGCTGGAAGCCGCCAAAGTCCTCGCCCTCCACCACCGCAGAGATCTTCCGGCGCATGGTGACTTCTTGATTGGTGCTGCCCGAAAGAGGGGCGTCCCGCGAGATCACGCTGGGCAGCTCCATACGCACCAGCACGGTATCGCCCGCCTTTACGTTCAGCTTGTGTGCCAGAGCGGCATTCAAGGCCAACCCAGACTTTTCAATCGTGATCGGCTTACCGCTGGGGCTGAGTTTCCAGAACGCATCGTCAATGCCTAGGACCTGGACGGCATTCGCACGGACGCCACCGTTGGCCGCGCTCACCGAACCCTGCATGAGGATCACGGGAGCGGCACCCTGACTGGTGGCGAGATTCTCCGTGAACCAGCGGTCGCCACCGAGCAGGCCGCTCTCGACCTGACCGAGACGTTGAGAGGCAGCTTTTCGCAGACTGGCGCGGACGGAATCGCCCACGACGAGCGAGCCGCTGAGGATGGCAGAAGCCACGAAGGCACCGAGGAGCAGGCCCAAGTGACCCTTCCAATAATGCCGCAGACTCCCAAAAATGAGGTTTCCCGTGCTCATAGCGATGGAAAAAAGAGGTTCAGGCTGCCAGCACACCCTCGTGCAAGTGGAGGACGCGCTTCATACGCTGAGCCTGAGCGGGATTGTGGGACACTAGCACTAAAGATATGCCGAAATTCTCCACAAGGTTGATCATCAAGTTAGTCAAAGTATCGGCATTAGCCTCATCGAGGGCTCCGGTTGGCTCATCCGCGAGAATCAATTTTGGAGCATTGATGAGAGCTCGCACGACAGCGGCTCGCTGGCGTTCGCCACCGGAAAGTTCGGCGGGTTTGTAGTTCGCCCGGTGGTCCAGACCCACCTGTTTGAGGAGATCCATGGCCCGGTCCTGGGTCGTCTTTGGGTCGGGTTTTGGCTGGAGTGCCAGGGTGGGTAGGAGCACGTTTTCCAGCACGGTGCATTGCGGGAGCAGGTGGTGGAGCTGGAAGATGAAGCCGATTTTGGAGCTCCGCACCTGCCCCAGTTTGGCGGTGCCAGCACCTTGGAGGCTCTCGCCTTCAAATCGATACTCACCCGAATCTGGCTCGTCCAGGGTTCCCAAGATGTTCAGGAGCGTGCTTTTGCCGCAGCCTGAGGGACCGACGATGGCGACGGATTCGCCTGCCTCGATCTGCAAGGTGACACCCCGCAACACGGGAACGGACTGCCCGCTGACCGGTTCGCGGTAGGACTTGGAGACATTGTTCAGCTGGATCAGGGACATGACTTTGGGGAGAGGGGAAGAGAAAAGGGAGGCTGAGGCCAGGGATGGCCCGTCTAGAATCGGGCGCGACGGCCTCCAACCTGTACGAATTGCAGACGAGTTTTGATACAGAGCATGCACAGGATGTGCAAGATGCGAGCGGGCTACAGGGAACTCAATTCATGGAGCTCCGGCCACACTTGTCAAAAGACGACTCTGTCACGGCACCTTCCGCCAGCGCCTGGCCTTGAACTCGAAGCGTGGCAACGAGCCTTGGGGGGCGACTTTAACGGGAATGCGCAGGGCGAAGGTGTCCTTGAGCCGGTCTTGGAGGCGACCGATGACGGATTCGTCCACACCGGCCTCGAGTTCCACGACGAGCGTGATCTCCTCCATGGCATCCACTCTGTGCTGCTCGATCTGGAATTCTGCGATCTCGTCGTAGCGGTGGACGATGTTTTCAATGGCGCTGGGGTAGATATTGACCCCACGGATGACGACCATGTCATCGCAGCGACTGAGGACGCCGCCTTCCAGGAAAAGCTTGCCGTTGCGCTCGGTTTTGCAAACCCAGTCCCCCGTGCGGTAGCGGAAGAGGGGGCAGGCTGCCCGGTCCAGGGTGGTGAGGATCAATTCGCCCTCGTCGCCGTCGGCCACTTCGCGGCCACTGGCATCCACCACTTCTGCAAAGTAGGCGTCCTCGATCACGCAAAGGCTCGCGGGCATTTCCGGATCTTCATAGCTCACGGGTCCGACTTCGGACATGCCATGGTGATCGAAAAGAGCGGCCCCCCCCCAGAGAGAGCGAATGCGCTCGCGTGTGGTAGGCAGGGATCCTCCGGGTTCGCCAGCGACAATAATACGCTTCACCGACAGTTGATCCAGACCAATGCCACTGGGGGCACCGATGGTTTCGCCCAAGCGAAGGGCATAGGTGGGAGTGCAGCAGAGGACGGTGGCTTGATAGCGGGCCATCATCTCCAGCCGTGCCTGACTGGAGAGTCCTCCACCAGGCAGCACCAGGCAGTCGCGTGAGGCGGCTTCAAATGCTGTCCAAAAGCCCAGGAAAGGACCAAATGAGAAGGCAAAGAAGATGCGGTCGCCAGCCTTCACTCCGGCAGCCCGGTACACCTTCCGCCAGCAGGCGAGCATGCTCTCCCAGCTCACAGGGGTATCAAGGACTGCCATGGGCTGGCCGCTGGCCGTGCCTGTGGTCTGACAGAATCGAGTGTACTGCTCCAGTGGCTCCGTAAAGTTGCTGCCAAAGGGCGGATGCTCCTGGTGGTCCGCGAGAAGATCCGCTTTGCTCGTGAATGGCATCCTCGCCACATACTCCTCCAGACTCAGGAGCAAGTGGGGATCCACCCCATGCTCACGGAAGCGACGGGAATTGAAGTTTTCCGTCTTCACGGTCCGGAGCATGACGCTCCGAAGTTTCTCCCACTGCCGCTGACGCAGATCCATGGCTTTCCCGGGATGAGGGGCGCGCACGGTGAGGTCGTGGGACATGGGTGGACGGAAGCAGTGAAAAGTTGAGAGTGAAAAGTAAAAAGTAAAAGTGGCTGAGCACGACCCTTGGGACGGAGTGCTCAGCCAAATTCTCGACAAATCTAATGCTTCACTTCAGCAGCAGCGGGCTTCTTGGCCGCGGCGTTGGAGGGGCTGAACTTGGCGACCAGGAAACCACCGCAGGCGGCCATGAGGATGCCGACAAAGAAGGGCAGGGGAATGGCTTTGAACCCGCCTTCTGGAGGGTGAATGCTGAGCGCCACGATCGAGTTGATGATGGGCGCACCCCCGAACACGATCGACATCACGGCAGCAGGAGACGAGCCCATGCGGTTGGCGGCAGCCAAAGCGAGAATCAGGGTAAACGCACCGATGGCTCCGGCGGTGCCAGCGATGAAGCTCCAGGTCACGCCTCCTTTGGTGAAAGACCAGTTGGTGTTGCTCCTGGCCAGGACGATGAGCGGCCCGACGATGGCGACCACGAAGTAGGCCACGCCCACTAGCAGGAAGGCTTTCATCGAAGCGTTCGCCACATCGGCCTTGCCAGCCTCACTGGCGATCATGGCACTGCGTCCGGTGTGGAGGAGTACTCCGTACACGCCCCAAAAGAGCATTGTGGTCACTGCGAATGTCTGCCAGCTCATGCGTTTATTGCTGCCTTTCTCGTTCACTTGATGGTTTGGTTGTAGCGTTGACTGACGAATGAGGAGGCACCGGGGCACTCAATCGAGGGGGCGGGAGAGTAGACGTCGTCCAGCGGGGCTTCTGGACAGAAACTTGGCGAAGTGCGCGGTAATTCATGATTACGCCTGCGGACCGCGCAGACTGCGGCGCATTTCTTCAGGTGCCACTTCGATCTTGTCGAGAATGTGCTGGGGAATGGCCACGGCCTTCATCTGGCGGGTCTCGGGGTCTTTGCGGACACACACCACGGCGATCTTGCCTTCAGCGGCAAGAGTGCCATCCGCTTTACGGACCCGGAAGAGATAGCGGAGAGAGCGGGTGCGGATTTCATCCACCAGCACCTCTATATCGACCTCGTCCTCAAACCGGAGAGGGGAGATGTAGTCGCATGACGCGTGGACCCGGGGCCAGCCGACGCGCTGATCCAGCGGCACGAGCTCCCGACGCTCCATGATGCTGTAACCGAGCGAGCGGAAGAAGGCATGCTCAGCGCGCTCCATGAACCGGAAAAAGTTCGCGAAGTGCATGATGCCCGCCATGTCTGTGTCTGAAAACTGAACGAGATCGCGATGTACAAAGCGGCAGGCCATTTCCCAGAACAAAGGCGGGAGAGGGGAGGGATGCAAGGTAAATGAGACTCACCCAGGTGTCGCTCGCATCACTTCTGGGTCAATACCGATGCTACTTCTGAGGAGTGGCAGCAGGTCCTGGTAGATCGTTCCAGGAGGCAAGGCCCACCACTGGCAGCGCGAATTGCGCGGCCTCCTCCCAGGCTGGTGTACCCGCCTTTTGGAAGAGTTCGTAGAAACGACGCTTGTTGCCGGGTTCGCTGATGGTACCGGGCCTGGTGGACCATAGGCCGAGCTTCAGCCCGCCTTCCTGCGTATGATCGACGTGCCGGTGCCAGATGAGGGCGTCAATACCCGCCTGCCGTTGCACTTTCTCCCAGACATAGGCAAAGCCTGCCGCCTGGAGCAACTCGCCGTCGGGGGTGTCTGCGCAGTGGAGACCTTGTTCACTGAGGATGATGCGGCGCGGCTGGCCCTGCCAGAGGAGTTCGCCACGGTGCATGTAGCGGTCGGCCACCTCCAGGTTCTTGAAGGTGATGTGGGGGGCGTCTTCATTTGGCCATGCATTCTTGTCCAGCCAGGTTCGAGGATTGCCCAAGTTATCCGGGTAGGGGTGATGCGCGACATGCCATTCAAAATCCCCCTTCTCGCGGGCAATGCGGGCAAAGGTATCGAGGAGTTCACGCCCCTTGTAGGCCTCCTGCGGGCTGATTCCAGGGCACGAGATGTTCCAGTGATGGTCAAAGGAAAGGTAGCACCGGGCATGGGCGGAGTACTGGCGGACAGCGTCGTGTGTGGCTCGAACCGCCTTTTCATACTCGGCGGCGGTTTCCTGCACACTGGACTGCCCCAGGTTGTACCATGTGAACTGCGAGTTCACTTCATTGCCGACAATGTAGCCCCAGACGCGGCCGGACTCTGGGTGAGCGCCGCTGTGGCGGCTCGCAAGATAGCTCACCAGCGCCTGATAGTGCTGCAGTCCGTCCTCGGTCGCCGTGTTGAATGCCGGGATGATGTATTTGCCGTCAGCGCGGGCCTTCGGGTGAATCAGGACGGCGTCTTTGACAGGATCCTTGGAGGGGTACTGTATCAGGATCAGATAAACGGACACTCCAGCATCCGAGAGCGGCTTGATCTGCTTCTGCAGGCTTCTGGCATAGCCTTCACGAATGCCATACTCCTTGCCCTGGTAGACGAACGGGGCGCGATCTGGATCGGTGGGGCTGGCGAGCAGTGCGGCGAGGTTTACATTGATGCCGGCGTGCTTGATGCCGAGGGCCAGAGCATCATCCACCATCTGCACTTGCAGTCCTTTTTTCAATCCTGGTTCAGGAAACGGAGTGGCATCCTGGGCAGCAGTCGATTGCGAAAGGATCCCTGCCGCGAGCAGGATGGCGAGTGTGTTGCGGAGCATCGGAGAGGAGTTTCGTGGTGCGGACATGCCCGGAAAGCAACGCATGGCGCTGGGGAAGAGGGAACTACGGACAGGCAAGGCCTGACTTTGCAGATCAAATCGCCCGACGCGGCCTGAACATCCTGGCAATGGCTAGGAAGACTCGCCGAGAATAAAGTCACCGATCTCAGAAACGGAACCAAAGATGTGACTGGCCCCTTTCAGCGTCAGCGCCTCACCAGTGCTCAATCCCCAGCTCACCCCGGCGAAGGTGAGCCCACTGGCAACCGAGGCCGTGACATCACGAACCTCATCCCCAATGCTGAGAATGGATTCTGCGGGCAGCCCGCTTTGCTTGATGAGGCGGCGGAACTTTCGTCCCTTTCCGAACATCGAGGCTCCACACTCAAAGGATTCGACAAGTGCGGCATTCTCACTGCCCAGGATTTTCCGGGCATTTGCCTCTGAATTGGAACTGAGCACGGCAATGCGCGTTCCTGCGGCGTGAAGACGCGTCAGCAGCGCGTGCACCCCGTCAAAGAGGTGAATGTTCTTCAAATGCGCCGCCATCATGCGGCGACCGTCTCGCATGATCAGGGGCATGCGCCACTTTGAGATACGCAGTCTGCTGGTCACGCTCCCGCCGTCGGGGCCACGCAGGTCCGTTAAATCCTCAGGGGAGAGTCTGGGAAAGTGGTGACGGTCGGCAATTTCGTCGATGACACTGAGCATCCACGGCAGGCTGTTTGCCAGTGTGCCGTCGAAATCAAAAATGACCAGTTTGAACCTCACGCTGCTCCTATCGCCGCCGATGGAAGGCGATCAAGCACTGATGCACTTTAGCCCAGTTTTCGACGCTTGCGGGTCATCACGGACTGGCGTGCCACCACCCGGACAGGCTCTTTCGCAGCGCAAGCGGTCCACCAAGTCCCTGATACAAAGGCCGCTGCTGCTGGAAGAATACTGGGGAGGGAAATTTTCATAGCAGCCAGAAATGCGCAAGACTCCTGCCAGGACTGTCGAAAAATGCCAACCGCTCACGGTGAGGTGCTTGCGAGAGAAAAGCGCATGTTGAATGCTGTTTAGACCTTGCAAGGTGCAAGATTGGCCATTGGGGGGCTTGCAAATTGCAGCTTGTCTCAAGCCAGGACTGGAAGCTTCCCGGTAGTGCGAGAGGTGAAAGTTTGCTTCACGGATTTGCGTAATTCATCAAGGTCGTAATCCCGGCTCGCACGCACGCGCAACACGGGCAATCCCGCTGACTTGAGCGACTGGTCAAAGAACTCGTCCCGCGCCCGCCTGTCAGCACGTTGATGACTACGATCATCGAGTTCGACCACCCCGAGAATCCGGAAGGTGGAGGTATCACACAACACGAAGTCGGCGTGTTTGGATTTGATGCGGTTGAAGGCCTTCGGCTGATCCTTTGGCTTTACCTGCTGACCCACCATGAGAATGTCGGCCAAGCGAACCTTGCAGGCGACGTAACAGTCCGCTGGAGCGACTGTTTGCAGGCATTTGAAGAAGCGAAGTTCCGCAGCGGAGAGCAGGACTCCGGCGGACGTGTATCCTGTTTTTTCTTTGGAGAATTGGGACCAAAGCCTGGCGACAACCACGACTACGAAGATCGCGGAAAGCACGCTGACAGACGGATTCTGGGTCACCCATTCCATCGTTCCTAAAAGGCCAAGTTTGAAGAGGCTGCAAGGAGAAAACCTGGAATTTGTGTCAAAAATAGAAATTTTACCAATCTTGACCGAGTGGATTGAATCCAACCCTGACAAGGAATGCCTGCGAGAAGCACCCTATTCAAGCATGTAGACGCCAAGCATGTGGACGCATCAAGGCGACCTTAGATCCAGGATCCACTGTCGCGAGAACATGATCGTCCACACGGCTGCATCGGCCAACTTACCAAACTACATGGAGCGCTTGCTCCTCCGTGCGCAGCTTAAATAGCCTTGCTTGCAGAGGTGGTCATCAAGATGTGAGGACCATTGGCTGTTGGTCCAAGCATCTTCTACTTGGGCTTCAACTCAGGGGAAAGTGACCGTTTTCCAAACCAAACTCGACCCTGCTCAAATACGACGTGAGGCTCCCGATCACTCATGGTGGGCCCCAACTTGGGCACGACGCTTGGGGCGTACATGGTGCCCATGGTCACGTTGTCGCGCAGCCCGAGCACCTCGGTCACTGCTTTCTGCGCAAGGCGGACCGCCTTGCTTTCGAGCGGCAGGTCTTCGC
>JBGGMQ010000199.1:0-6265 GCA_041287975.1 Verrucomicrobium sp.
AGTGGAAAAAGGCTGAAAATTCCGCCCATGACAGAATTACCTCCATTGAGCAAACGAGAGCGGGAGATCATGGACATCGCCTTCGCACGCGGTAGCGTCACGGTGACAGATCTGCTGGCGGAATTGACGGATCCCCCCACCCGCTCTGCGTTGCGTTCTCTGCTGACGATTCTGGAGACGAAGGGTCACCTGACGCATGGGAAGCAAGGTCGGGAATTTGTTTTCCAGCCCACAATGGCCCGGCAGGTGGCAGGCCGGAATGCGTTAAGCCGCGCCATTGACACCTTTTTCTCTGGGTCACTGGGCAAGGCCCTGGCTGCACATCTTACGGATCCCGGAGCCAAGTACAGCGCCGGGGAGCTGCAATCCATCTCCGAGTTTATCGAGACCAAGCGCAAGGAACAGGCGGGCGCAGCGGAAGGCAAAAAGCAGCCAGTCACGTCAAAAACCAGTCCCAAGTCTTCAACCCGCGCATAACCATGATCCATTCTCTACTGACTCCACCATCCGGTGAGACGGCCCTGGGCTTCCTGGGCAGCTTTCTGCTTCAAGCCACCGCGTTGATGCTGGTGTGTCTCCTCGTGCTGCGTTGGGCGGGACGACGATGGTCGGCATCGAACCGGCACGTCCTGCTGCTGGGGACGGCACTCTTGCTGCCCTGCCTGCTCCCCTGCTCTCTTGCTTTGGATCAGCAGGGTCTTACCTGGACTTGGTTGAAGCTGGAGCCGTCTGCTCCGCCTGCGGCTGCAACGAATGCGGGTTCATGGAAACTCGCTCACGTCTCATCGGGAGGCACCCCACCGGCGCATGAAGTATCCACACCCTTTAAAGACAGCAGCGAGACTCCTGTGTCCCGAGGCTTCAATGACATCCTGAATCACCCGGCAAAGGCGTTGCTGCTGATCTGGCTGACGGGGGCGATGCTTGGAGGAGTGTGGCTGCTCCTCGGGCTTGCCCAGCTTGCCTGGGTGGCGCTGACTGCCACGCGGGGCTCACAGGAACTTCAGCAGGCGATGCAGAGACAGAGGGACCGTTGGGCGCCCGGTGCCCGAGTCAGGCTCTTGATGGGGCGGCAGGGCGAGATCCCGATGACGTGGGGCATCCTTACCCACTTCATCACGTTGCCACCCGAGAGCACGGACTGGGAACCCTCCACATGGCGGGCGGTGCTCCGCCATGAACTTAGCCATGTGGCACGGCGCGATTTCGCCTGGCTGACACTGGCCCGGGCGGCGACGCTGGTGTGCTGGTTTCACCCGCTGGCATGGTGGCTGAAGCGGGAACTGACCAGGAGCGCTGAGCATGCCTGTGATGACCTGGCCACCCGCACTCCAGCAGGACGTGCGGCGTATGCGCGCAGTCTGGTGCAAGTGGTGTCTCAGAGTCACCGGCCTGCCTTTACGCTGGCATCCCCCTTCCGACTGGCTCTGGCAATGGCAGGTTCCTCTGCCTTGCGAAGCAGAGTCGAGGCGCTGATGGATGCGAGTCGGAACCGGGCCACCTACCAGAAGCGCCAGATGCTCTGGCAGGCCCCGGCATGTGGGGCGCTCCTCTTGGCGCTGGGCACTATGACCGCCTGCAAAGAGAAGGCAGTACCGGCTTCCGAACACAAGGAAACTACTTCCGCAGCAGCAGCCCGCGAGACCCGCATCTACCGGCTTTCCGAAGGGCAGCGCAGTCTACTTCTCGCAGGGAGCAATGACAAAAAGGCACCCCTTGACCCCTTCGGGATGCAACCCGTCAAAGGACCCTCCGCTGAGGAAAACGAGAAGACCCTGAGTGAATACTCCGCCAAGGCATCTCTGCATCTGACCAAGCAGGCGCATATCTCGACCCGGCAAGGTGAACCGCCGACGGTAGAGATGACCGATGCGCGGACCCTGATTGTGACCACGGATGAAAAGACGCATAGCGCCATTGCCAAGTACCTGGCGCAGCATGAGTCGGGTCAGCAGGTGATGATCCGCAGCTACATGCTGGAGGTGGCCCCAGGATGGCTTCCCTGGCGGGATCTGGGTCTGCAGGAACCGGCTAAAGACAGCCCAGCACAAGTGCAAGGAGTGCTGACCCAAGAGCAGGGCCAGAAGCTTATGGCATTCATCCGCTCCGACAATGGTGTCCAGAATTTGACCGCGGCCCCCTCCGTCACCACCCGGTCTGGACAAAGGACCCATGTCGAAATGGTGAGAGAATTCATCTACCCGACCGAGTTTGACCCGCCACAGGTCTTGCAGCCTCCTCAGGGGGGCGATGGCAAGGTGAATCCCGCCTTGGCGAATCTTCCCGTAATGCCGACCACTCCGACCGCTTTTGAGATGCGCCCGGTTGGGTTGCACATGGAGTACGATCCCACTGTGCTGCCTGACAACACGCACCGGATCGAGCTGTACTGGCAAATCACTGAATTCCTGGGGTTCATGAACTACGGTACGCCGATCAAGACGACCGCTACAGACCGTGATGGCAAAGTTCAGGAGCTCATCATCTCCGAGAACAAGGTGCAGCAACCCGTCTTCGAGACCATGAAGCTGACGACGAGTTTCGATGTGCCAGACGGTGGTTATGTTGTGATCGGTGGCGTACGCCCCGAACGCCAATCCCCTGCCACTCTGGACACATCCAGTGGATTCGTCCCGGCCACGCCGTTCCCTAGGTCAGGCGACCGAAGCAAGCCCGTCATGTACATCCTTATCCTGCAACCTACCCTGCTCAAAAACCCGGCCCAACCGTGATATATCTCCAATCGCAAAAAACAATCTTGACACACTGCGACGATTTTACCTAGGCTCTCAGGAAAGCGCTTTTCGCGTAAAAATTCAACCAAGGGGCTCACTATGCATGTCACGATTCGGCGGTACAGCATTCACCCGGGGTCGACTCAGCAATTGATTGACCTGATCAACGAACAGTTCCTTCCCACCATCAGTCAGGCACCTCACTTTGTAGCCTACTATGCAGTGGATGAGGGCGATGGCGACATCACGGCGGTGAGCATATTCGAAGATGAGGCCAGCGCCAAAGCCTCCAACCACCTGGCGGCTACCTGGGTGATGAAGAATGTGGCGTCCCTCATCTCCCAACCGCCCAAAATCATCTCTGGTGAGGTGGTGGCGATGGCGGAGGCTGGGATGGCTATTTCTTAGTCATCTCGTAAGTGCCATCCCACGTTTCGGGCGGGTTTTGGATAAGGTGTTCACAGCGCTCCCGGTACATTTTTGTGAGTGTATCGGAGAGTCCTTTCTCGGCTGCAAGATTGAAGCTCCCGAGCGCCTCGGTGAAGTTGCCTTCACGGTAGGTGGCGACTCCTGCCTCGTAGTCGTCAAGCCCGTCTGGGCGCGGGAAGTCCTTGTCACCAAGCACCGAAAACACAGCCACGGGCTTCTTCTTGCCTTTCACCTTTACGAGGTCGGCACTCCGGAGCCTGAATTTGTCATCGACTCGTACGCGCACGGCTTCACTGATCACCAGATCCACCCCGTACTCTTTGGTGACCCCTTCCAGGCGTGAAGTCAGGTTCACGTTGTCACCGATGACGGTAAGATCCATCTTGTCATCGCTCCCAATATTTCCCGAAACCACTTCACCCTGGTGAATGCCTATGCCGAACTTGAAGGTTTCGACGCCCCTCGCCACCCACTCTTTGTTGAGAACCTCCAGCGTAGCCCGCATTTTGAGGGCGGCCTGCACAGCATTGAACGCGTCAATATTGTCAGCCTCTTCACTGGCCTCCTGACGCAGCGTGCCCCACAAGGCCATCACGGCGTCACCGATGAACTTGTCCACCAGACCACGATGCTCGACCACCGCGTCGACCATGCGTTTCAGATACTCGTTCAGTTGTGAAACCATGGCTGAAGCCTCCATGGCCTCCGACATGGAGGTGAATCCCCGCACGTCGGAGAAAAGAATGGTGACAATTTTTTTCTGCCCTTTGAGTGTGGTGTAGATCCCTTCCTTGTCCCGCATCATTTCCCGCACCAGTTCGGGAGAAGTGTATCGAGCCAGGAAACGTGACAGCTTCCGAGATTCCCGGAGCTTGAAGAAGTAGTCAGTTCCCAGTCCGCTGAGACCACACAAGTTCAACGCTAGAGAAAATGGCAGTGGTGAAACTTCTGTGTTGATCTGGTCGAAAGCCCAGGCGCAACCATAGTACACTCCCACAGTGGCTGCGGTGAGGCCTACCATGGTGAGGAGCGGCTGGCGCACGGCGACAATCAGGATCCAGGCCGCAATCAAGCCTGCCGAGAGCGAGGCCAATACCCACCACCACGGCGCACTGTTGAGAAATTCCCCTGCCAGGAGCGCCGAAAGGGCATGGGCGTGAAGTTTGACTCCTGCAGGCTCTCCAAAGGGTGTCGGCTGGAAATCCTGCAGATCCTTGGCTACAGCCCCCACCATGACAATCTTGTCTTTAAAAACTGCACCATCCTCAAGATTGTTTTTCCAGAAAGACTCCACAAAAACCTGATGGAGCGAGGTATCCGGGAACGAAGCTTCCTCACAAAACCGAAAGGCCACCACTTCAGGCAAATCCTTTGCAATTCCCGGCATGACCGCTTCTCCCAAAACCAAAGCTATGTGCGGCAAAGGGACCTCCAGTGAGTTTTTGAAGGAGCTTTCATCCCCCAGAATCAGTCGCTCTGCCATCGAGCTATCCACGTAAGGCAGGAATGTCCTGACCACGCCATCTCCGTCCGTGAAGAAATTCAGGGACCCGACATGATATTTTTTCAAACCATCGGGGCCGATGATAGCATCAACAGGTGCGGCTAGCACTGTGTGCGCTTCCAGGCCGTGTTTGGCCCCTTTGGCTACATCATACTTTGCCCCGAGGATGAGCTTTCCCGAATATTTTACCAATGCCTCATGAAGAGCTTGGTCATCTTCCGGTATGGGCGCTGTCGAACCGAGAGTCAAATCCAGAAATACCATCCTGGCACCTGCTCGAAAAAGGCGGTCTGCCAACATGGCCCACACGCTTCTGCGGAATGGATACCCCTGTTGCATGTGTTGCAAAGCTTGCGACACTTCCAATTCTTCCGGCCAAAGTGTGTCTAGCTTCCGGCTCGCATCGTCAATCCCAAGGATGACAATGTCGTCACGCACTGGGGTTTTCCTCCCATCGTTGTGATAGTGGTCCAGAATGAACCGCCCACGAGTTTCCAATTCATTCCGGCTGTCAGGAATACTGTAGGCCACCGCCAAAATGCCTGCCACAGCCAGCATCAACGGCAGAATCAGCCACTGGCTTTGGGTGTTGGACTCGAAAGGAGTATTGGTCTGGCGACGTTTTTCAGGCACGACTTGAGTGGTGAGGTGAGGGTGCAGAAGGTGAAAACTAGCATTTGGCTCTCCATTCCATACTGGACAGCGCCAAAAATCCTTTCTAGTCTCTTAATACTGGCACACTTTGGGCGGGTGCCTTTTCATTTCCGCAATTTTCCTCTCATCAACTCCCATACATGACTGCTTTTCCCTCGACATCAGTGCCATGGATCGCCGCCATTGCGCTTGGCTGTGTATCGACGTCAATGCTGCAGGCGCAAACTTTAGTGGACCCCGCCCGCGCTTCGGCAGCGGTTCCCCTCGAATCCTCTGCCCAGAGGGCATTCCAGGATCCTGAGGCTGCAGCATCCTCCGGTCTGGAGGAGGACAACGCCTATGCCCCGGCCAGCCCTGGCGACAATGACCTCGGCCAGCAGTTGATCCTGAAGCGCAATGAGAAGGTGCAGCCTTTCCGGGCCTGGCTGGACTCAGCTGGCTACTGGACGGACAATGCCGCCAACGTGAATGAGGGCGAGATTGACGACTTTTTCTTTACGGGCGGGGTCAATCTCGCCTGGCAGCAACGCATCGCGGGCCGTTTTTATGGGGATGTCTATGCGGGCCAGAGGGTGTACCGCTATGATGAGCTGGATGCACTGGACTACGAAGACGGTCAGATCGCGGTCGGAGCCCTCGTACTGCTGCCCGAGCTGATGAATTCCGTTTTCCATGTCCACTACGGATATCAGCGGATCACCCAGGGCATTGATGATGATCCCATCTATCAGGCGCATACGGTGAAGGCTGGTCTGCAGAAGACCTTCCTCGTCAACCGCCTGAACAGCTTTTACGTCGACCTGGGAGCCACCCTGTCGCTTGACACTGAGCCGGACGTACTGGCACGGCACGAATATGGAGCCACCTTCGGGTACAACTACAAGATCATGCGCGACCTGATCTTCACTTTGTCCTATCGCCTCTCTTATTTTGACTACTATAA
>JBGGMQ010000200.1:0-2725 GCA_041287975.1 Verrucomicrobium sp.
TCTCTGGCAACTGCCCTGCCATTTCACGGATCTTGAACTGCGCAATATCACCAAATTTGAAGTCACCCACGGAACATTCCCCCCCTTGGGCACGGTCCAAGTCCGCCTCCGTAGCCTTCGGAATGTTGTAATCCTCGCCATACTCGGCGAGGAAGTCCTGGAAGAACGCAGTCAAACTTTCTGCATTCGAAAAGCGAGCGAGCCCCAAATTGGGGTCATAAAATGTGAAGGTACCGGGAGATCTGGGATCCGCTCCAATCATGATGGTATGCGACCCCTTGGCCGACATGAACTGCAGGCCCCAAAAGACTGGACGCCCAGCCCGATAGTCAGGAGTATCCTTCATCTGATTCATCAGGTTCTTTTGAGCAATGAACTTGCCTGACCTCACAGGGTTGCTCCGGGCCTCAGCAAAAGCCACATTCGTACGCATTCTCGACACGCTGTCCGCGAAAGCGGTGGGTCTTCGCATCCCTTCTTTTACGAGCTTGGTCGTCTCTGCCTGCATTCTGTCCAAGGCACCATTGCCCCGTTCAACGCCTGATGCCCCTCTTTGCTCTTCAATTGCAACCAAGCCAACGAGAGAAGAGCAGAGTCCTTCTGCCTGGTCGGGAGATCCAATTCTCCTTAGAACAAGTCCCTGCGGCAACTCTTGAACGTATTCAGCCCCTTTTGCAAAAGCCATCTCCTTCATGCCGGCGGCTCGACTCGATTCAAGTGCATCCTGCTTCTGCAATGAAAGCTCCTCAACGTGTGCCTTTAAGGCCCCCAACAAGAACAGATTTTCTTCCGATTTTGAGCTAACGATGGCCAGGGTGTGATAATCTTCAATGGCTTTTTCCAAACTGGTCTCTCCACCTTCAGCGTCTGCCATCACCCTCTTGCTCGCTGCGAGCCCCGCCTTGTATGGCGCGTCATCTTTGTGGGCTTCATGGCAATCAATATTTACCTTTGCCATTTTCTGCGCCTCGTCGGTCGCAGTATTGATTTTTTTGACTTTCTCGAGAGTCATGGGCCCAGAATCGAAGTGCCCTTTCATATCACGCGCCACCATGTGCAAAAAGCCCGTCGCCTGATCACCAAACGATTCTTTCCGGGAACTGAACTCCGCCACCAATGCAGTCTTCACAGCCTCCCGCGCCATTTTCTGTTTCCCTTCCCTGACCGTTCCACCACCAAACACGTTCGACATCCTGGACTTTGAGTACAGGACGGTTTGTTTGGCCCCCTCCGGCTTCTTCCCACGGAGTTCTGTACGGTCATTCTGTCCCGCGAAGCTCGAAATGAGCGAGGTCAGAGTTGTTTTTGCAGTAACGGTAGAATTCATAGCTTGGAAAAAATCAATACCAACTCAACAAATCTTATGTACTGGACAGTCCTGCCTCTCAGGAAATTCCTTTCATTTTTCCAATGACTCAGCTTTTGCCACTTACACCGGCGCTTCAGGCACCACAGCCACCTTCGGCTTTGTCAAAGGGGTCAGCGAGGTAAATCCACTCTCAGGTGGCGGCGCACCCAGCCGACCCGTGTCGATTCTTTCAATGCCAAACCGCGGTTCGGCTTTGTCCAGATTGTAGGATGAAGTGATCAGGTCGCTGCTAAAATAGTCTTTGAGGAATGTCTTGAGCTGCTCTTCCGTTTCAAACCGAACCACTCCCAAGTTCGGGTCGTAAAAGACATAAGAGTTCTCAACCTGTCCGTCACGTTCGAATGCCGTGGCCCCGATGAGCATGGCATGGTTGCCAGTGCTCAGGTGCATCATGAGCGGCCGATCATCAATCTTGGAAAAGAGTCCAACAGCTTCCGAGACATTGGGGGTAATGCCCGTCAACTTCTCCTTTTCCGCTTTCCGCAAGTCATAAGGAATGTTTTCATTGTGCTTGGCAATCTCAAAGCCGGTCATCGCTCGCGATCCGTCAGCCCGGATGCCTGACATGGCATCTGACGGCTGGCCCCCTCCGTGCAAGTTTTTCAAAGCCGTCCCATACTCAGTGTCTCCCATTCGAGACAGTTCACCTTTGGGCATCCCCTGCCCCGCACCCATCATTTCGCCAGCCTCCTGGGAGAGACGATCAATCATGCCGTCCATGCCCTTTCGCCCCGACGCTTCAGCCAATGCCCCCAAAGTGACCAAAGGCAAACAGCGCCCACCCCCACCTTGGTTGGGTGTAATGTAACGAAGGGCGATGGACTGGGGACAGAGGTGAATGCTCTCAGCCCCCATATCAGCGGCCTTCTTTATCATACCCGTCATCAAACTCACCGCTCCAGGGTCCGCCAGCCGGCCATTTTTGTCATCAATCCACCGGAACAACGCCCCCAAACCCTGAAGAGTTTCAGGCTGAACATCCCCCTTGCTGTGTTTGTCGAGCAGGCCCTGATACTTCTCCAAGGCTGACTCCATCGTTGTCTGATCTGTGACACCAAGCGCATCAAGCGTGGCCTTGGGCTTTTCGTAGGCCTTTACGTAGGTCTCGTTCTTTTTCGTCGTCAGGTCGATATGCAGGTCGTCGGCTTGCCCCCCCAGTTTCGCGTAAGCATCCGTCTGGGAATTCATCTTCGTCAATGTGGCCTTGGTCACCCCACTTGTCTCAGGCAACTGGGTGAGGTTGGACAGCACCACGGACGCGATGCCTGATTTCCATCTGCCAAAAGCTTTTCCACCAGTGGAAGCCGATGACTTGACTTCAAACTCAGCATAGAAAGCTTCGCGGGCAATCTGCCG
>JBGGMQ010000201.1:0-2876 GCA_041287975.1 Verrucomicrobium sp.
ATTGCAAGTGGAGGAAAATCAGCGACTCTCGACGCTGCACGTCGACTCCTGATGCCCCGCTCGCGTGGTTCTGTGTCAGAACTTCTCTCCATGCCATTCATCAAAAGCATTGCCTCACGTATCTTCGGCCTCGCGCTCGTCCTCGTGTGCCTGATGATAGCCCTGGTCGGCTTTCTGCTCTACCAGGTGGCGGCCTTGAATGGTCACCTGAGAATCATCGCTGGATACTACGCGCCCCTCCGACTGACTCTGGTCGATCTGAATGAAGCCGGGCTGCGGCGGCGCATTGCTTTCGAGCGCTGGCACGGAGCGCTTGAATCTGACCAGGATCGCTCAGCGGCCATTGCTGAAGCATCGAGCAACTACGAAAAATACAATGTGGCGGTTCAGAAGGAGATCGATCAGGCGCGTGCCATGCTGGCCGATCCTCCGGCAGGATCCACCAATCATCTGCGACTCCAGCAGATCAGCGGCCTGCTGGATCAGGTGGTGGCCAATTACGGTGTGATCATCGCGCGTCAGCGCGAGGTGATCGAGCACATGAAAAACGGTGAGAAAACCCGCGCGACAGATATCCTGGGCGTCCTCGACGAGATCCAGGTCATTGTGCAGGACCAACGCAGTGAGATGCAGGACATCATGGGTTCGGTGATCGCCGCATCGACGCGCGAGTCCACGGAACGCCATGTCAAGATCATGTGGACGACGGTTCTTGCCACCGTCACTTCCGTGCTTCTGGGGCTGAGTGTGGCCGCCCTCGTGACTCGCAGGCTCGTGCAGCCCGTGCGTTCGCTCATGACTGGCATTCAATCCGTCGAAAAAGGGGACTTGAGCATCCAGCTCCCCGTGGCGAGCGCCGATGAAATTGGCGTCCTGACACATGCTTTCAACTACTTCATCTCTGAGCTTCGCCAGAAGGAACAGTTGCGGAGTACGTTTGGAAAATACATCGACCCGCGCATTCTGAAACACGTACTGCCCGGGCCCGAATCGGTCGCGCCGTCCAGCGGAAGGCGCGAGATGTCGGTGTTATTCTGCGATCTCGCGCGCTTCACCTCGATAGGGGAGCAACTGACGCCTGCAAGTGTGGTCAATCTTCTGAACCGGCACTTCACCTTGCAGGCTGAGGCCATCCAGCAGCAGCATGGCATTGTGGACAAATTCATGGGCGACGCCGTCATGGCCTTTTGGGGACCGCCCTTCTCCAGCGAAAAGGGCGACGCCTTGCTGGCCTGCCGTGCGGCCCTTCAGCAGAGGCGGGCGGTTGAGCGGCTGCAGGGGCTGCTGCCTGAAATCACGGGCCTGCGGAAGAACCTGCCCAAGCTCGATCTCCGCATCGGTATCAGTACCGGCGAGGTGATCGTCGGCAATATCGGCTCGGAGAACACCCGCAGCTACACCGTCATCGGTGACACCGTAAATCTGGCATCGCGCCTCGAGCGCGTGAACCGCTTCTACGGCACTCATATCCTCATCTGTGGCCACACCCGCGCGGAGGCAGGGGAGGCGATTGTCACTCGCGAGATCGATACGATCGTCGTCAAAGGCAAAACCGAGACGACCAGCATCCACGAGTTGCTTGGCCTGGCGGGTGAGGTTCCTGCAAAGATGCTCACGATGTGTGACCTTGCCGCCACCGCTCTCGCTGCGTACCGCGTGCGGGATTGGGATGCGGCGGAGAGAGCCTCGCGGGAGTGTCTGGCCATTGATGGCAACGACGTCCCCGCAAAGCTCCTTCTCGAACGCGTCGCCGCCTTCCGCGAGACTCCTCCGGGCCCGGATTGGAATGGCGCATGGGTCTTCGACGTGAAATAAGAACGTGTCGTAGAGCGCCGCCCACGGATGGGGCTCCCAGTGGACTAACCCGACGACTGCGCATTGCGCTTGTTCTGTTCCGCCCTGATACGGTGCTGCTGCACTTCCTCGGGCGTGAGCAGCCCATCATCGTTGGCATCGGCCACGCGGAAGCGCCTCGTGATCGTTTCAGGAGGCAGGCCGCGCCGCGCCTGCTCAGCGCTGAACTCCTCAAGGGTGATGGGGTGCGGAGGGAGGTTGCCGCTGATGCTGGAGTTATGCCCCTGGCTGGCATGGTCCTTGAAGAATCGAGCGCATGCCCTGATGACGCTGCACTGGCACAGAGTCATGGAAAGGATGAAACTGAGGACGACAGCGCGGAGGCGGGTCATGGTGACACCCGGTCCATCAATTGGATGAAGAATGCACGTGAATTCCGTCATGGGCTTTCACAAACCTGCAACGCCGAATCATCATCTTGTCGCGAGCAGACTGGGCTGATGGCTGAAAAGGGGACGGCTTCTGGAGCGTTCCCCACCGCCTCCCTTGTTTCGAATGATGCGCCTCCTCCTCATGCTCGCAGTCATGCTTGCCGGTCCAGCCTTTGCGGGCCCGGGCTATGAAGTCGTCCGTGGCTGGCCGGCACTGCCACCCGGAAACTCGCTCGGCCTGTGTGCGGGCGTGGGCATCGATTCACACAACAATGTCTTCGTCTTCCATCGCAATGGGCGCGCGTGGAGCACGCCTTTCCCTGAGGAGCCGATTCCGGAGCCGACCGTCAGCGTCATCGACGGACGCACCGGAATGCTGCTCGCCTCGTGGGGAGCGGGTGAGTTCATCATGCCGCATGGGCTCGCGATTGATCATGAGGACAACGTGTGGCTGACGGATGTGGGACGCCAGCAGGTGTTCAAGTACAGCCATGATGGGCGCCTCCTGCTGACACTGGGCGAGCGCGGGAAACCGGGGG
The DNA here is from genome assembly GCA_041287975.1 of Verrucomicrobium sp. GTDB lineage: Bacteria > Verrucomicrobiota > Verrucomicrobiia > Verrucomicrobiales > Verrucomicrobiaceae > Verrucomicrobium. Next base: position 2,765 of record JBGGMQ010000201.1, read on the forward strand.
CGGACAAGGAGCACTTCAACTATCCCACCGATGTCGCGGTACTGCCTGACGGATCGTTCTACGTGAGCGATGGCTATCGCAATTCCCGCGTCGTGAAGTTCAATGCGACCGG
>JBGGMQ010000202.1:0-3475 GCA_041287975.1 Verrucomicrobium sp.
AAGATCGTCTCCACCAGCAGGATGTCGCAGCCCCCGGCGATCAGGGCGCGGGTCTGGCGGCGGTAGTCCTCCACCACCTGGTCAAAGGTCACTACGCGAAATCCGGCGTCGTCCGCGTCGGGCGATACGGAAAGGGACACCGTGAGCGGCCCGATGGCTCCAGCGACGTACCGCTTCCGACCGGTGTCGCTGCCAATCTCATCTGCCCACTTTCGACAGAGCTGCGCGGATTCGTAGTTGATGTCCCAGGCCAGATCCCGGAGGAACTGGTCATCCATCACCTCCTGGTAGAAGGCGGGGTCCTTGCGCCCCTTGCCGGATTCGCGCGGGTCTTCCTTGAAAAATTCGCTCTGGGCAATGGACGAGCCGGAGAAGGTGTTCGTCTCGATGATGTCCGCTCCCGCCACCAGGAAACGCCGATGGATATCGCCAATGATATCGGGGCGGGTGAGCGAGAGGATATCACCGTTGTTCTTCAGATCCTTGGGGGCATCGGCGAATCTCTTGCCGCGCGTGTCCTCTTCTGTCAGGCCGTAACCGCGGATGGTGGTGCCCATCGCTCCATCGATGACCAGGATCCGCTTACGGAGAAGCGCTTCCAGTTCAGGGCGGGCATTGGGTTGGGCAGGCATGGCGCACGTTAGCGGGTTGGCGGTGAGGTTTCAAGTTCGCATGAACGCATGATGATGCGAAGATGTGAAAGGTTACGCTGGAGGGTGGGTCGATTGTTGCGGAATCCGTCTTGCATCCCGTCCGCGTACGCTATGCTCACCGCACTGCCCGCATGAGCACCTCCGACCGCGAAGTTCTTCTTGAAGCCACCGACCTGACCCGCGAGTTCGACGGGGTGACCGCCTTAGACCGGTTCAATTTCAAACTGCATCGTGGGGAGGTGCTGGGACTCCTCGGGGCCAACGGCGCTGGCAAGACCACGGCCATGAACATGCTGCTGGGGCTCACGACCCCTACCTCGGGAGCCATCCACGCCTTTGGCATGGACCTCAGCAAGCACCGGCTGGAGATTCTGAAGCGCACGAATTTCTCCTCTGCCTACGCTAGTCTCCCCAGCAATCTGCTGGTGTTGCAGAACTTGACTGTGTTTGCCCGCATCTACGGCGTCCAGAACGCAAAGAAGAAGATCGCAGAACTCCTGGAGTTGTTTGAGATCGCGGATCTGAGCAAGCGCGTCACGGGCCAGCTCTCTGCAGGCGAGAGCACGAGGCTGAATCTTTGCAAGGCACTGCTCAACGATCCCGAACTGCTGCTGCTGGACGAGCCCACCGCCAGCCTGGACCCTGACATTGCGGACAAGGTGCGGAAGACCATCCGCAAAGTCCAGAGCGAGCGCGGCATCGGCATTCTCTTCACCTCCCACATCATGCAGGATATCAAAGAGGTGTGTGACCGGGTCATCTTCCTGCACAAGGGCAAGATCGTAGCAGAGGGAACTCCTGAGGAGATCCTGCAAAAGTCCAATGAGTCGACCCTGGAGGATGTCTTCATCAAGATTGCCCGCAACGGGGAAATTCTCGCCGAATAGCCATCACGCGCGCCCCACATTCCAGACCTGATCTGCCAACGCTCCGCCCTTTGCCCCTTCTTTCATGAACCTTCGAGTCATCAGCGCGCTTGTCCTTCGCTACCTGTTTCTCTACGCCCGCACTCCCATGCGGCTGGTCGAGCTGATCTTCTGGCCCATCATGGAACTCCTCATCTGGGGTTATTTGAGCATGTTCATCAAGGAGCATGCTCCGGGCACCATCGTGCCCATCGCGGGATTCCTGCTCGGCGGCATCATCCTTTGGGACGTCATCTTTCGCGCTCAGCAGGGCGTGGCCATCTCCTTTCTGGAGGACGTGTGGACCCGCAACCTGCTGAACATCTTTGTCGCACCGGTGCGAACGTCAGAATATGTGGCCGCCACTTTCGTGATCGGGTTCTTCCGCATTCTCGTCACCGTGACGATCCTGACGCTTGTTTCCTTGATCCTCTACCAGTTCAACATCTTTCAGATGAGCTGGGCCCTCATCCCTTTCTTTGCCAACCTCATGATCACCGGCTGGGCCTTGGGGATGATTTCCACAGCGCTCATTCTGCGTTGGGGCCAGGCCGCTGAATCACTTGCCTGGGCCGTGCCTTTCTTCATCCAACCTTTCACAGCCGTGGTGTACTCTGTCGATAACATCAAGCCAGAGTGGGTTCAGTATTTTGCCTGGTCTCTTCCTTCCACCTACGTGTTTGAAGGGATGCGTGAGTTGTTGCAGCACCACACCTTCAACTGGAAGCTTTTCTTCGGCGCCTGCGGCCTCAATGTGGTGTTCATGGCCGGTGCTGCGGCCATCTTCGCCGGCATGCTGCGCACGACTCGCAGGAAAGGGTTGCTCACGAAGTTTGCGACGCAGTAGGACCCGCTGCGCGGGAGATAGAAGACTTGAAGACACAAGACGCCAGACATGAGATGACGCTGGCGCGTGCTTAGACACCCCGAGCACCGAATTGCGAGGTGACGAAAGGAGGCGGGACTTTCCAGTCCCGCGGGGGAGCGGAGCGGGTGGACTTTGTCAAGCTGGATGACCTCCGCTGCCGCCCATGAAACTCGGGGAGCGCGCGCATCTTGCGTGCCGTTTCCGGCATCTTGCCGGGAACCTCAGGATCGCGTCGACTTTGACAGTCCAATGGCGATGCGACTGAGCTTCGGGCGGACCGCCATCGCCGCAGGCCAGCGGCCTACGCTCCCCCTGAGGTCAATCCCGCTGACGACCCATACAGAGCAAGCCGCTTCAATCTCTCCGCTCACCTAGGCGATTCGGAGATCGCCTTTCCCAGTCGCTGGCGCGTGCTTTCACGCATCACTTCTCAGCGCACTTCCCATGGTAATATTCACACTCCACATTCCGCATTCCGACCTCCGCATTCCCCGTTTGTTCCCAAAAGCGAACTTTCCTCCACCGCCACGACTCTCTTGTCAGCAGCCTCCGCGGTCGTAGTTTTTGGCCCATGCTATTGACAGCCTTTTACTTTTTCGACCTGCTGCCGTTTGCCATCTTCTTCGGCATTGCGGTGTACATGTGGATGGCACCGTACTACAAAAAGCTGTCGGCGCGGGCGTTCACGGAGTTCTTCCAAGGCGTTGATCCCTATATGAAGATCTGGGCCAGGAACCTCGTGCTGGCAGAACTGCTGCTCTCGCTAACCATCGCCGTCGTCCACACCTCTAAAGGGCAGTGGGCGGGAGCTTCTCTGGCCTTCGTGGTGTTCCTTACAGCAGTCGCCAGTCTGGTCATCGCCGTCCGCGGGAATGTCCCTTTGAACATCATCATGACCACATGGGATCCCCGGTCACCTCCGGCAGATTGGGCGGTGATCCGGGACCGGTGGTTCACGTTTCATCACTGGCGGGGCTGCGTGGAGACACTCGGTTTCCTCTTGCTGCTCATCGGGGCTTTCTGCTACCTTGCGAAGGATGCCGCTGGCA
>JBGGMQ010000203.1:0-2673 GCA_041287975.1 Verrucomicrobium sp.
CAAGTGATGAAGGCAGGCAAGGACGCATCGCTCCGGCAACCTCAGAAAGTAGTTCGGTTGTCCCAACCGTTCAGACGCCGGAGGAACACGCGCCCACCCCAATCTTTGGAGCGTCATCAGGCCCCTGCACACAGACATTTATGCCGACGCGACAACAGTCCTCTCGACAAGACACGCCCTTTCTGCTGGGATCTTGATCGATCTCCACCCCGTTCCAACTTACGCTCATGAAAGGCTGCCCGGCACTTCTTCTAGCACTCACGATGGCATTTGCCTGCCGGCCAATCAACATTGCAGCCGCCGATGCCGATGATACTCTAAGGTCTTGCGTCAATTCGGCCGAACTGGTGGTCCTTGGCAAATTCACGGGAATAGGCATACCCACCACGTCCTCGGGCTGGGTTCTTCACTTCTCCAAGTTTGAGGTTCGTGAAGTATTCAAAGGTGATCCCTCGCTGAAAGGAACCACGATCAAGACCACTGCCTCCTACGCCACGTCAGACAAAAAAGATGGACAGCATCCGCTCATCAACGACGACGGCGAACGGGTGCTGTTTCTCAAAAGCCAACCGAACAACGCCGCGGCCAATTGGGTGACAACGGACAGGTGGTTTGGAGTTCAACCGGTACTGCCAGCGCTCGAGGAAGCGCTGGAAAGTTTGGCGGAGGAGGCTTGGCCGTTCAAGTAAAGACGGCCATTGGTTCGGCCTCAGCCTGCCATCGATTTGCGCTATAGTAAGCCCGGTCATCCCGATGGGCGGATTTGCCTCCCCGCATGAAGCCGCTCCCCTCCATCATCAAACCTCACATTCAGCGGCTCGCTGGCAGCGGGCGGTTGTTGGACGGCATGGTCATCGAGAGGAGCCTCGAGTCTGCTTTTACCGAGTACGGGACGGACTACAAACCTCCGCAACAGCACATCATTGTCGCCCCCACTTCCCACAGTGCCGTTCTGGAATGGCACAGGGAGGTTTCCAGCCGGACGGTGCAGGCAGCCTTCACTCCGGGGGATTTGATCCTTAATCCCAGTGGCTGCTTCACACGTCCTCGATGGGATCGCGACACCCGGTTCACCCTGGTCGCTATTGAGCCCGCGAGCATCATCAAAATCTGTGAAGAGCTCGAAGTCCCTGAAGTCGACGTGCCGCAACGGTTCCATTTTCAAGATGGGGCACTGACGAGAACCATCCAGCGTCTCATCTCCTGTTTTGAAAGCCAGCCCCGCCCACTGCTGGAAGCCCAGGCACTGGAACGCACCCTTGTGCGGCAGCTCGTGAAGGAATGCCGCCCTTCGGGGAAGAGTCTGCACCAACTTTCCCGCACCCGTATTTCTGTCATCCACCAGTTGGTGCAGGAGCGGCTCGCAGATTCCATTACTTTGGAAGAAATGGCCACAGCGGCTGGCTACAGTCCATCGCGTTTCCTACTCCTGTTCCGCAACGCCACGGGTTTTTCCCCGCACCAGTACGTCATGCGGCTCCGCCTGGAAAAAGCCCGCCTTCTTCTGAGGTCGACGCGCCTGCCGCTGAGTCAGATTGCCACCGACTGCGGGTTTGCTGATCAAAGCCATCTGCTTCGTTTCTTCAAGCGTCATACGGGACTGACGCCGCTTCAGTTTCGGCAGTACTAATTGTGGGAAGGCCTCCGAGTCCGTCGATACGGAGAAGCGAATAAAAATCATTTTGTTCAATACCGCTGACCGGCCCCCGGATAGTGAGTTCCTGGACAAAGTGTCGATCCCGACGCGAACACCATCCCGTTGCATCATCCGAATCCAACTTTTTTGATCCATCCTATGAGCCAGCACAGCATCCAAGGAAAAGTCGCCCTTGTCGCAGGCGGAGCCAAAAATCTCGGTGGCCTCATCAGCCGCGCTCTTGCCGAAAAGGGGGCCAAAGCCGTCGTCGTCCACTACAACAGTGACTCCTCTCGCAAAGAGGCCGAGGAAACCGTGGCCGCCATCGAAGCCCTCGGTGCCAAGGCGATCGCCGTGCAGGGCGACCTCTCAGTTCCCGCCAGCAATGCTCAACTCTTTGATGAAGCCATCAAGGCCTTTGGCGGAGTGGACATCGCCATCAACACCGCCGGTCTCGTCATTAAAAAGCCCATCCTCGAAATCACTGAGGCGGACTATGACAAGAGCTTCGATGTGAATGCCAAGGCCGCCTTCTTCTTCATCCAGGCCGCAGGGGGCAAATTGAATGATCATGGAAAAATCCTCACCATCGTCAGCTCCCTTCTCGCCGCCTACACCCCCTTCTACGCCATCTATCCCGGCAGCAAGGCTGCGGTGGAGCACTTCACCCGCGCGGCCTCCAAGGAGTTTGGCGCACGCGGCATCAGCGTGAATGCCCTTGGGCCTGGCCCCATGGACACGCCGTTCTTCTATCCAGCGGAGGCTCCCGAGGCCGTCGCCTATCACAAAACTGCCGCCGCCCTCAGCCCGCACAGCCCCACCGGACTGACCACGCCCTCAGACATTGTTGCCAGCGTTCTGCACCTCGTGTCCGACGGCTGGTGGATCACAGGCCAGACCATCTTCGCCAACGGAGGCTACACCACCCGCTAAGCTTCGGCGCAGGGCAATGCCCGCCTTGCGGAGAGGCAAATCGTAAGGCGAGCGCTCCGCTTGCCACGAACGTTAGCCGACGGGACGCCAGCGCTCCCAGGGTC
>JBGGMQ010000204.1:0-4159 GCA_041287975.1 Verrucomicrobium sp.
GGACCATGGGAACTTGTGTGGCATAGTGAATCGATGGGCATCACAGCTGCCAGGAAACTGGAGAACCTCCTCAAGCGACAAAAGGGAGGTCGAGGACTTTACGAGCTGACAGGCATGTCTCGCCCAACTGAGTCAGGCTCATAGTCCCGCCCTGATTGGCCTTGCAGAGCACACAGACACTTTGCTGGAGGACGTCGATGAGGTCAGCGGCGCGGCCCCGGTAATTGAGAGAACGTGTTTTTCTGGGAGACGCGAGACGAGTTCAAAGAGAAGCGAACGGTTGTGTTGTCGAGGGCTTCCTGGACCAGGCGGTCCGCGACTCATGGAGCATCGGAAACAAAGGCCATCACGTCTGGCAGGAAAACCGCCATCGGCTCGGCGGTCAACATCGCCCAGAATCGCGCCCTGACGCGCCAGCTATCGCATCTTGTACGCCATGCCGTTCCAAAGGCCTCTCCAGTCAAATGCCCTACAACAAGCCCGGCACATTTTCTCATCTTGACAGAGCTAATGAATCTCAATATCAGATGATCGATTCGAAAAACTGTCACATGCGATCAAAGAGACTGATCTGCGGTGGCAACGCTAGAACCACCAAAAATTAAAGAAGGAGATTTCTTAAATGAGAGTTTGTGTTGTTGGAGCAGGTCCGTGTGGACTGACTACGGTCAAACAGTTGCGCGATGAGGGACACGAGGTCGTCTGCTACGACAAGAACTCCGGCGTCGGCGGGATCTGGCTCCGTGACGGCGACGACGGCACGAAGACGAAGGCGTTCGACCACCTGAAGCTGACCATCTCCATGCGGTTGATGGCCTTCTCAGACTTTCCCTTCAAGGGCGGCCGCAAATTCTATTCCCGGCAGGAGTACTTCGACTACCTGACCGAGTACGCCAACCGCTTCAACCTTTTGGGCTGCATTCGCTCCCACACGGAGGTTACCGATGTCAGGAAGGCCGCGCAGGGTTATGTCGTCACGTCCCGCTGTCGCGGAGTCGAGGTCAGTGAGAACTTCGACGCGGTGGCGATGTGCTCAGGCCCTTTCAAGACGCCCCAACGTCAGTTCCCCGAGCTGGCCGGCTTCACTGGCGAGATCGTACATTCCGCGGGGTATCGCAACGCCGAGCGCTTCCGCGGCAAGCGCGTGCTGATCGTCGGCCTGGCCGAGTCTGGGGCTGACATCGTGCGGGAGATTGGCGAGACCGCCTCCAAGACCACCCTGGCCATTCGCTCCTACACCTTCCTGCTGGCGCGGATCGTGGATGACCACCGCAGCACCGACAGTCGCACCGTGCGGGCGCACCATCACGAGATGTACGATCGCGCCACCAAACGCCCCGTGCCTTACAAAACCTTCTGGGGCAGCAGCCGGCTGGCCAAGATGGCATTCGCTGCCATGTCAGTCGGCCTGGGGCTGATCTCGTCGATTGGGGGCATCGTGCAGGCTCTGCGTGAGCGGATCAAGCCGCGTACTTACGCAGACGTCAACCTGCTCGGCGAGCCCATGGTGCCCTACAAGATGGACGTGGGCTGCGAGGAGGAGAAGGAAAACTGGGACTTGATCAAAAAGTGGAATGAGAAGTCCCACCCGGAAGGCAGCTGGAGCCCTCGCGGCATCTTCTGCAAGAACGTCAGCTTCATCCCGAGCATAGTGAACGGCAAAGTGGTGGTGAATGACACCGGGCTGGCACGTGCCGAAGGTACCACCGTCCACTTCAAAGATGGTGTGTCAGCCGAGTATGACGCGGTGGTGCTGTGTACCGGCTACGAGCGCGATTTGACGCTGGGTGATCTGAGCATCGAAGACGGCAACGTCCGCAACCTCTACCGGCACTTCCTGCATCCCGGCCACGATGGCAGGGTCGCCTTCATCGGCTTCCTGCGTCCTTTCTCCGGCGGCATCCCGATCTGCGCGGAGATGCAGGCCCGTTACTTCGCACGGGTGCTCAGCGGGAAGCTGCAGCCGCCTCAGAACCTCGCCGAGGTCATCGCCGAGGAGAAGAGCTGGGAGGAGTACTGGACCGACCTGAGCCCCCGGCACACCGAATCCCACCCCTCCCAGGTTCTCTACCTTGACGCGCTCGCGCGGGAGATCGGCTGCCTCCTGCCGCTTCGGATGTTGTTCCTCAACCCGAAGCTGTTTATCCAGGTCTGGTTCGGCAGCTTCAACCCCTCAGCCTACCGCATCGTCGGGCCGCACAGCTTTCGCGAGGCCGCCCTGGCCGATCTGTACTCCGAGCCCGTCGAGGACCGTGGCAACATGTGCTACCACATGTCAGTGCTGCGGATGATGCCCACGTCAGTGCACCCGAAACATATGATGCCCTAGTGACAGCCCAAGGAAACTACCCATGACCACTCTCACACGCAGCGGTATGGCCGAGGTCCAAAACGGCCAGCGCTATATCAACATTCTTTGCAAGCACTGGGCGCGCAAGTTCGACGTCCAGCTTGATGACGAAGGGGCCAAAGTCGTTTTCCCAAAAGAAGACGACGACCCGGACTATCCCGAGGTTGCGACGGCCATTTTCCGCTCGACGGAGTCCCGGCTCGACGTCCATCTCACCGCGTTCACGCAGACACAGCTCGACGCCTACTGGAGCGCGATCGATGACCACCTCGACCGCTTCGCGGCCCGCGAGGGCGGCCTGCGCTTGGTGGTTGGGGAAACAACTTGAAGCGTAAGCTGGACAGCGTTGCTGCGAGGCGCAGGGGGGCGTGCTGCCCCTGAGGCCTCGCGGCGTCCCCACGCTCCGCATTCAGTCACATGACCGCCCACTTCTTTCTCGTGATCACGGGCTTCCTGGCCGTGCCTGCCCTGGTTGGCAGGTTGCCGCTGGTGAGCAAAGTGCTGCCTCTCGTATTCATCCAGCTCCTGTTTGGCGTGGCCCTGCAGCTCAGCGGTGGCCAGGCCTAGCTGTCCGCGCAGGGTGTGGACTTGCTCGAAGGTCCGCTGGCATCATCCGTGCAGGGCATCGGGTGGCTGGGGGTGGTCCTGCTGGTGGCCCTTTCCAGCGTGCATGCGAAGTCGGAGAGCCAGGACGAAGCTCCCCTTCGCTTTGTCGCCATCAGCGTCGCGGGCTTCGGCCTCACCCTGCTCGTCGGTGGGCTCTTGGGATGGTGCCTCGTCCAGGCACAGCCGCAGCTCGCCGGTGCGCGCGGCACCCCGCTCCTGTTCGGAGCGGCTGTGGGCATCTGTCTGGCCGTGACTGCCATGCCAGTGCTGGTGGCGATCCTTAAGGAGACCGGACTTCAGGAGACCCGCGTGGGCAGGCTCGCCTTGATGAGTGCCCTCCTCGACGACCTTTGGCTCTGGCTGGGGCTTATCACCGTGCTGTCGCTGGCCGGTGTACGTTCGGGCAGTCCACTGGGCATTCTGCTGCCGGTGGTGGCGTTCGCGCTGGCCATGGCCTTCGTAGCCCGGCCTCTGCTGGATCGCCTCTGCCGAAATGTGAATGCCACACATGAAGGCGCGCTGCTAGGCGTGTGCGTCATTCTCCTTTCCGCCGCAGTGACGGACATGCTCGGCGTTCACGCGATGCTGGGTGCTTTCATGGGCGGAGCCATCCTGCCGCAGCGGGCCGTACGCCAGTGGGGACCCGACGTTTCGGAGACGACTAAGTGGCTGCTGATGCCGGTCTTCTTCGTCTCGACCGGGTTGCGGCTGCATATCGAGTGGGGGGATGCGCGGTTCTGGGCGCTCGTGGCGCTGTTCACCTTCACGGCCATGGCAACGAAAATGCTGGTCGTGGCCTGCACGGCAAGGTTGGGCGGCCTGGACTGGTCGCGATCAACATCCTCCTCGAGGCACGTATCATCTCCGTAGAGGTCTATTCCGCCCTAGTGGTCATGGCTCTCATCAGCACCTTCATGACGGCACCGCTGCTCCGACTGTGGCGCGGCGGAAATGACTTGTGAGTATCACGGGAGCATCTGGATCACGGTGCTCTTGCCCGAGCCGTTTCTCTGCGGCTCAATACAACTCAGCAGACGGCGCACTTACTTGGCGAGCTGCCCCTCGAGAAACTTCTGCACCGCAGGGAAAAGTTTTGTTTCGTCGTGGTCCGCACTGGGGACGATGTCCATGGCGACCGGGATGCCGTGCTGCTCGTAGTTTTTCTTGAGCGTGGTGAGCCGCTCGATGCGGTTCTTCCCTGCC
>JBGGMQ010000205.1:0-2923 GCA_041287975.1 Verrucomicrobium sp.
CTTAGCTTAAGTGCAAGTTCGAAAAAATTGTAAGGTTGAACTTTTTTGTCACTCGCTACTGCCTCAAATTCAGCCTCATATCTGCGTTTTACATTTGAGTGTTTGCCGTTTTCTACACTTTCATCACTAGGTCAAAGACTAGGAATGCGCCTTATTTTCCCTAGTACTGCCTCGATATTCTCTCCCCTGCCATGTGGCCGCTTAGTGCGACAGTTTCAATCCAGTGGCCTCCCTCGCTGCCTTTGTTCTCGGGACGACAGCTGCAACACACCAACATAAAAGGGTCATGTCGCGATATAGCCTGTCTGCATACACCCCGATCTCCTTGCCCCTCCCCCTTCGCTCCCACGCGAGACTGGAAAGTACCGCCTCCGTTCTCGTCACTTCCTCCACTCCCCCGTCCAAGGAGCGGCGACGTCCTCGTCGCCGTTGACCGCGATTGACAACCAAACACGACAACCACCAGCGAAGCCCATCCCCCTCCCCTCCCAATCAGCCCGCCCCTGACGGTCTCCTCCCTCACAAACAAAAACGCCCTCTGTTTCCAGAGGGCGTTTAAGAAATTAAGTTGGCTAAGCTAGAGGACTTCAGAACCTCAGATTCAGCTCAGAACCGACAGCGCAACTTGCGTTACGCCACCGCTTCGTCGCTCTCGGTGCCAAAGGTCGGCTTCACCGTCTCCACCACGTTGAACATGCGGTTCGTGCGGAAGCCCGTACCAGCAGGGATCAAGTGACCCATGATGACGTTTTCCTTGAAGCCGCGCAGCATGTCATTCTTGGCCAGCGTCGCTGCTTCGGTAAGAACACGGGTGGTGTCCTGGAAGCTGGCGGCACTGATGAAGCTGTCCGTCTCAAGGCTGGCCTTCGTGATACCGAGGAGCACAGGCTCTGCCGTCGCCGGCGTGCCGCCCTCATCAGCCACACGCACGTTCTCACGCTCGAACTCGAGGCGGTCGATCTGGTCTCCCCAAAGGAAGGCAGTGTCACCAGGCTCGGTGATCTTCACCTTGCGCAGCATCTGGCGGATGATGATCTCGACGTGCTTGTCGTTGATCTCCACACCCTGCGCACGGTAGACTTCCTGCACCTCGTTGACGAGGTGTTCACGCAGGGCCTGAGGCCCAAGGATCTCCAGGATTTCATGCGGCACAACGGCCCCTTCCGTGAGCTGGTCGCCCTTGGTGACGTGATCGCCGTTCTGCACGAAGATGTGCTTGTTGCGAGGGATGAGGTGTTCCTCCTGCTGGCCGGTCTTCGAGTCGGTGATGATCACACGACGCTTGCCACGCACCAGGCCGCCGATTTCGATGTTGCCATCGATCTTGGCGATTTCGCACGCATCCTTGGGCTTGCGAGCTTCGAAAAGCTCGGCCACACGGGGAAGACCACCGGTAATGTCCTTGGTCTTGGCAGCCTTGCGCGGCGTCTTGGCGAGCACGGTACCGGCATCCACCTTCTCGTTGTTCTTCACGGAAAGGTGAGCACCAGCGGGAATCGTGTAGCTGGCCAGGATCTCCTTCGTCTTCGTGTCGACCACGACGATCTGCGGGTGCAAATCTTCCTTGTGCTCGATGACGACGGTTTCCTCGTTGCCAGTGGCCTGGTTGACTTCCTTCGTGATGGTCACACCACCAAGCATGTCGCGGAATTCGATCTTGCCCTGCTTCTCGGTGATGATCGGCACGTTGTACGGATCCCAGGTGACGATCGTCTCGCCCTTCTTGACCTTGCCGCCATCCTCTTTCGAGATAAGGGCACCAAGAACAATCTTGTGGGACTCGAGTTCGCGGCCCGCGTCGTCGTGAATGCTGATGGTGCCGTTTTTGGTAAGCACCACGCTGCCTTCCGGCGTGTTGACGATACGAAGCTCGTTGTAGCGGATGGAACCCGCGTTCTTCGTGACGATGATGGGCTGCTTGAAAGCACCGGAGGCCACACCACCGACGTGGAACGTACGCATGGTGAGCTGCGTTCCAGGCTCGCCGATGGACTGGGCAGCCACAATGCCGACGGCTTCACCCACTTTGACCACACGACTGGTGGCAAGGCTGAGGCCGTAGCACTTGGCGCAACAGCCACGCTTGCTTTCGCAAGTGAGCACTGAGCGGATCTTGAGCTTCTCCACACCGATCTTGACGAGGTGGTTGGCAATTTCCTCAGTGATGAGCTGTCCGTGATCAACCAGGATGGTCTTGTCGACCGGATCATGGATCGTCTCGCAGGAGACGCGGCCATAAATACGGGTCTTCAAGTCAACCACTTCGTCATCGCCCTGGTAGATGGAGGCGAGCGTAATGCCGTTGGCCGTACCGCAATCCTCTTCGGTCACGATCACGTCCTGCGCCACGTCCACCAGCTTGCGGGTCATGTACCCGGAGTCAGCGGTTTTCAAGGCGGTGTCGGACAGACCCTTGCGGGCACCGTGGGTGGAGATGAAGTACTCCAGCACCGTCAGACCCTCACGGAAGTTCGAGGTAATGGGCTGCTCGATAATCTCACCGCTCGGCTTGGCCATAAGACCGCGCATCCCGGCGAGCTGCTTGATCTGCGTCTGGTTGCCTCGGGCACCCGAGGTCACCATGATGTAGAGCGGGTTGTGCAGCTTCTTGCCATCATTGTATTCCAGCGTGCGGAACACTTCCTTGGTGAATTCTTCACCCACGCCGGTCCATATGTCGATGACCTTCTGCTGAAGCTCGCAGTTGGTGATGATGCCGCGCTTGTACTGCTTCGTCACCAGCTCCACATCGGCACGCGCCTTGTCGAGAGCCTTGTACTTGGCTTCAGGAATCACCATGTCGGTGATACCGATGGAACAACCGGAGCGCATGGCTTCGCGGAAGCCCAGCTGCTTGAGCCGGTCCAGCGCTGCCACCGTTTCCTGGTGACCGGACTTCTGGAAACAACGCCAGATGATGTCG
>JBGGMQ010000206.1:0-2611 GCA_041287975.1 Verrucomicrobium sp.
CGAGACCACTGAGGGCTTCGTACACCTCCACCATATCTTCCGGCGTGGTGTAGAGTTTTTCGTTGGGCTGGTCACCGTGGTCCACGCCGTCTTCCTCACCGCCCACGACGCCAGCTTCGACTTCGAGGATGATTTCATTGGCGGCGCACTCTTCAAGGAGGGCCTTGGAGAGCTTCATGTTGTCCTCAAGAGGCAGCTCTGAGGCATCAAGCATGTGGGAGTTGAAGAGGTTGCCGTTGCCAGCCGCACGACGGGCGGCATTGGCGGCGATCAAAGGCTTGAGGAAGGTGTCGACCTTCTTGGGCTGGCAGTGGTCGGTATGAAGGGCCACAAGCACGTTGTAGCGCTCGGCGAGGCGGTGGGTGGCTTCCGCGAGGACGATGGCACCCAGGGCCATGTCCTTGACGGAGGTGCCGGAGGCAAACTCGCCGCCGCCGGTGCTGACCTGGATAATGCCGTCGGATTTGGCATCGGCGAACGCTTTCAGTGCGCCATTAATGGTCGTGATGGAAGTCACGTTGATGGCGGGATAGGCGTAGCCGCCCTTCTGGGCGGAGGCGATCATGGCGCGATACTGCGCGGGAGTAGCAACGGGCATAGGAATCGGACTAGAGCAGGATTCGGGCCGCCCGCAACACGCAAGGCGATGAAGGGAACTGCAACTTTTTCGCCAACAGGGGTTTTCTAATGCTGTGAAGAAGAAGTCCACCGTGTCCACCATTGCGTTTTGCACCAGCTTGCTAAAAGTCTGCGGCATGAAACGTGCGGCAGCAATGGCCCTAGGGTTTGTTCTGTTGGCGGGAGCCAGCTCCCTCGCCAACGCGGAAAGCCCGCCCCCGAAGCCTCCCGGTGAAGGTGGCGGCCCTGGCCTTGGCTCCGGACCACGTCCTGATGGGCCGCAGCGTCCTCCAGGTCCGCGCCCTGAAGGTCGCGACCGTGACGGCTGGGAAGGGCGTGACGGGAAAGATGGCAAAGACGGTCGTGGCGGCTTCCGCCGAGGCGGTGGCGGAGATGGCGGCGACCGCGAGCGCATGGATGCCTTTCGCAACATGACGGAGGAAGAGCGGCAGCGGGTACGCGAGGCCTTTGAAAAAGCCTGGAAGAACCCCACCGTGCTAGAGGCGCGGGAGCGGTACATGAAGGCCAATGACGAGTTCCGTGAAACTCTGCACAACGCTCTCAAAGAGGCCGACCCCGAAGCGGTGGCGCTACTGGAGAAGCACAAGCCGCAAGGTCCCCCAGGGATGATGCCCATGCCTGACGTCACTGATTCAGAATTTGCCAAGAAGGCCATCATGCGGCTCGGCATGGAACTGCATGCGCTCTCCCGGATGGAGAATCTTGAGTTTCCCACCAGGGAGCTTGCCCAGAAGCTGCAGGAAGTGCCGGCAGTGAAGGAGGCGATTGCACGTCTCCAAGGCGCAGAGGAAGAGGGCCGCATGGCAGCCTGGCAGCAGCTCCTCACCGTGTATCAAGAGGCAGCCCGCAAAGAGTTGCCCAAACGTGAAGGCGGACCGCGTCGTGATGGCCCTGGACCAGGGCCTGGCGGACCACCCCGCCGCGATGGTGGTCCGGGACCCGGCCCAGGCCCGGGACCTGATCAAGGCCCTGGCCCAGGACCCCGCCCGGATTTCGGCCCCAAGTAGAGGCGGGTGAGGGCGCTGGAGTGCTCGTAGGCAGGGGTTCGACAGGAGACGTTCGAGGGCACATGGGGCGCTCGCCCTACATCGGGTGTGAGCGTCAGAAGAGGGGAGTAGAGGAGTCACTGCGGGAGAGTCCTGCAATCGTCCTAGCCCCAAACTTCATCTCCTGTTGCGGCTTCACTTGGGAGCGCAGACTTCAGTCTGCTCAGGCGGTCCGCAGACGTTCGCGGGCCGCCGAGACGGCAGCGCTCCCAGGGCTGGCGCAGGCGAGAGGGGGTGTCATTCGCGAAGTTCGTTCAAAGTCGTTTGCCCATCCTTCAATGCCTTCGGCAACCCACTGGGTGCGCCGACATTCATGTCGGCAATGGTTGTCACCCGTCGAGCATCTGCCGAATAAATTCGGCGCACCCAGTGAATGAGACTTGGGCGGTTGATCTATGGCGCTCGCTCTTGGATCCTGGGAGCGCTGGCGTCCCGCCGGCCGTTGTTCGGCGGAAGACGTTCGCTGGCAATCCTGAGGTGTCGGGATCGCCCTAAAACATTCCAATCCGCTTGCCCGCCATTCGTCAGGCCTCAAACTTCACCCGCGCAGCACCTTCAACTTTTTGAAGCTGGTACCTCAAGATTCCCGACCCCACACGGAATCCAGGATTCTTTCCTGAACCTCGTGCATCGCCGTGCGCTCGGCGGGCTCGTAGTCATTCCAGCCTGCCAGATGCAGCAAGCCATGGATCATGTACCGCGCCACTTCTCGCTCATAGGTCTCCCCATTCTCCGCGGCCTGCCGGACGGCAGTGTCGAGACTGATGAGGATCTCCCCATGATGAAAGGTGATGACGTCCGTGGGCGTGGGGTCGTTCAGGAAATCACCGTGCACCTGGGCAATGGTGCGGTCTGAGACGAGGACGAAGTCGATCTCATCCAGCTCCAGCAACGGTGCAGACTCACCCTGAGCCGCCTCCCGGCAA
>JBGGMQ010000207.1:0-6419 GCA_041287975.1 Verrucomicrobium sp.
GGCCAGGACGCGGGCCACCTCAAGGACTTTTGGGGCTGCCTTCTGCTCTTCCAGGAGGGTGATTTCCTGGGTCAGCGCCTCCTGTTTCCTTGTCTTCAGCACTTCCAGGAAAGGAGTGAGCTGGCGGGCTGCGACGGTGGCGCCCAGGTCCACCGTGCCGTCTTTCTCCACAAAGTACGGGAACTGCCGTTCGCCACCCGGGCTGGCAAAGGAGCTCATCGCCCCGTTGGCCTGCGCCACGACCACACCGAGGACGCCGGCTTTCCCGGGTTTAAGGACATCACACTCAAAGCTGAACCGACCGTCCTTGTCGGGGACGGCAGTGCGGGTCGGGGCATCGTAGTTGCTGCCTCCGGCAGGATCCATGTAGCCCACCACAGCGTAGGCCGGTGGATCCGCAGTGACCTTGGCGGAAAACGTGAAGGATTTGCCGTTGGCCGCAGGCTTGATTTCCACGTCGGAGAGTGTGGCGTTCGCCTTGATATTGAAGCCCTTTACCGAACCACAAAAGACAGGGTGCGAGGCCAGCCGCAGCGCTTCACCCAGGGCGAGGAAGGTGCCCCTGCCCTCGCCGCGAAGTTCCTCACCGTACGTGCGATTTCCTGAACCCATCAGCGCTGTGCCCCAGGCGGCCGCCTGGTCAGGGCGCTCCTTGTTGTGAGGGAGTCCCAGAGCGTGCCCCAGTTCATGTGCTACTCCGCCGATGAAGATCGTGTTGTACCGGCCCGGAGAGATGTTGCCGTACTGGCCGTCTTTGAGCGTGGGCTGCTGGTCATCCAGCAGATCCAGGTCCAGCAGCGGGGAGTCCACCTGCCAGGCCGTGCCGCTACGATTGGTGCCACCAGCGTAGTAGGGGCTGTTTTGGGACATCGTGCGCTTTTCTGCATCCCAGTTCGACATGTTGCAGAAGATCACGATCGTCTCATTTTCGGCATCGACCCCCGCTTTGCGGAGCTCAGGCAGGCATTCCTTGCGAATCTTGCTGCCGCTGTTGACGGCGTAGTCGGAGTAGGGCGCAGCCCCCTTCACCACATGGATCTTGCAGAGACCGTCCGTCTCGTGCTGAAGCTTGATGGTGCGGGGTCCGAAGCCGTTGCGTTCCATCTCGCGGGCATAAAAGGCCTGGATGTGATCCAGAATTTTTGAAAGCCGTTCCCGGTACCGGGGTGCAGGCTCGCGATCAATGGGCGTCCAGTAAACGATGTGCAGAAAGCGCTCCTCCTTCTCAGGGTCCTTGCTTTGCCAGCCATCCAGGATGGCGCGGGCCGCCGGAACCTGGGTGCCGATCTCTTCCTGCGGACTGGCGGCAGGCAGCGAGGAGCAGAGCATGGCTCCGAGGAGTGTGACCAGGATCGAGCGGGGAGTGAACATGAGCAGCGGAAGGTGAGTGGAAAACTGCCAGGATGACAAGCTGTGATGACCGTGACGGGGTGGGTGGGACGGAAAACGTGTGCCTGGGTGCCATCTCTCTTAATGATTGAGCCTTCGTCCTATCGACAGTTTTTGGGCGGCAAGTGCGTATGGGATTCCATGTTCTCAACACCCGTTTCCTCGTCCTCCTCCAGCACCTTTGTCTCCCGTCTCACTGTGGCTTTGGGCCTGGGATTGGGATTGGGGTGCGCCTGTTTGAGCCAGGCCGCAGAGCCTGTGAAGGTCTTCAATGGCAAAGATCTTTCCGGTTGGGACACCAAGCAAGGCAAGGGCACGAGCAAGTGGACCGTCGGCGAGCCCAGCGTGGATCCTGCGGATCCCAAGTTGTTGCGGGCGGGAGGATCGGGTTTGGGTTCGGGCAATTCATTTGCCCTCGTCAATCTTGCGGCCAAGCACGGTGACAGTCTAGACATCTACTCCAAGCAGAAGTTTGGGAACTGCCGCATCGAACTGGAAGTCATGGTGCCCAAGAACTCCAACTCCGGCATCTATGTCATGGGCGAGTATGAGGTGCAGGTGTTTGATTCGTTTGGGAAAGACAAGATGCAGCCCAGCGACATGGGTGCAATCTACGGTGCCGCGGTGCCTTCGGTAAATGCCAGCAAAGCCCCTGGAGAATGGCAGAAATACGTCATCGAGTGGCAGGCCCCGAAGTTTGATGCGGCTGGCAAAAAGACCGCCAACGGCAAGTTCCTCAAAGTTGAGTTGAACGGCCAAGTGCTGCACAAAGACTTGGAAATGCCCGGCCCAACACCTGCAGGGGTCACTGGCAAAGAGGCTGCCGAAGGCCCGATTATGTTCCAGGGCGACCACGGTCCCGTGGCCTACCGGAACATTGTGATCACGCCGATGTGAGACGAAGGACTGGATGCATGAGGTCTGGCGCTGTTCCGAAGCACGCGTTGGATCGAGGAAAGCACCGACCCGCATAAATGCGGAACTCGAACCCTCTCCGTTCCGCTGGCAGGGTTGGCATTCCGCATTTCCCTACTTTCCGCCAAACTTCTCCACCGCCGCCTTCTGCAGCGCCGCGCGCATGTCTGACTTGTCGGAGTTCGGCAAATTCGCCCGTTGGATCAGCAGCACGATGCCAAGACCTCGCACAGGGTCGATCCACGCCTGGG
The DNA here is from genome assembly GCA_041287975.1 of Verrucomicrobium sp. Classification (GTDB taxonomy): domain Bacteria; phylum Verrucomicrobiota; class Verrucomicrobiia; order Verrucomicrobiales; family Verrucomicrobiaceae; genus Verrucomicrobium. The sequence goes on from JBGGMQ010000207.1 coordinate 2,556, forward strand.
TGCCGTATGCCCCACCGTGACCGAAACTTCCTGGGCTGAGATCCGCAGTCACCCCCTGAGGGTCGTTCACGATGTGGAATCCCAGACCCATGTGCATGCCATCGGCGAAGCTCACCTTCATGTCGCCAGTCTGGTTGGTCGTCATCCGCTTGAGCGTTTCCGCCTTCAGGTAGCGCTTGCCGTTCAGCTGGCCGCCATTGAGCACCATCTGGTAAAGGTGGGCGAGGTCGCCTGCCGTGGAGAAAAGTCCGCCCGCTGCCAGGGCCATGCGTTTGCGATCAGAGAGGGGAGGGGTGAGGTATTTCACGGTCGTCTCCTCCAGCCCGGGAGCCTTGTCTGACCTCGGCTGGTAAGACTTTGCGAGGCGTGCCAGTTGGGCGTCACTTGGCCAGAACGTGGTGTCCTTCATCCCCAGCGGGGTGAAAAGCCGCTCTTGCATGAACTCGGCATACGGCTGGCCGCTCGCGACCTCAATGATCCGACCCAGGGTGTTGATGCCCGGGTTGCAATACTGCCACTTGCTGCCGGGTTCGTATTGCAGCGGGGAGAGGGCGTAGGTGTGCACCGCCTCTCTCAGCGTCAAGGTGTCCAGCGAGGGCCCTTCAAGGGGCGACTTGCCGACCAGACCGCTGGTGTGCGTGAAGAGGTCCTTCACCGTGATCGGGCGGGCGGGTTTCTTCAGTACGACCGTACTGTCCGTCTTTTCCGCCAGGAGCATCTGACCTTTAAATTCCGGCAGGTACTTCGCCACCGGGGCATCTACGTCCACCTTGCCCTCCTCCACCAGCATCATCACGCCCATGGCTGTCATCGGCTTGGTCATGGAGGCGATCCAGAAAAGCGCATCCGGAGCCATGGGTTTGTGCCCGGCCAGATCTGCCTGACCCACCGTCTCCAGGGCCAGCACCTTGTCCTTGCTGACCACGAGAGCCACCGCCCCGGAAATACTCTGGTCCTTCACAAAGGGCTCCAGGGAGCCGATGACGGATTTGGAAACGGACTCGGACTCCGCCCGCAGGAGGGAGGCGCTGAGGGTAAAGGCGAACAGGGAGAGGAAGAGGGGACGCATGGCGGCGAAGGATACGCGGATGGGGAGGGAAACTTCAGAAGCCAACAGTCAAATTTAAGGGAAGCCCAACAATCGAATGCCAGCCGCCTCACCTCGATTTGGAAGTTCCCAGATCGCTATTTTCTCTTCGCCCACGACTTCGCCTCCGGGCGCTTGTGAAATTTTTCACAAATTCGCCTTGCCGCTTCCGCCAGTTGGCGCACTGTCGGTTTTAGACGAGACGTCCCGCCTTTCCGCATGCCCACGACGGTCCAAGAAATCGAAGCGCCCGACAACGCAGCCAAGGCTGCGCAGTTCGCTCAGGCTCACGAAGAAGCCGTGACCGACATGATCGGCGAGAAACTGGTGCTCAACATGGGCCCCTCCCACCCAGCCACCCACGGGGTGCTGCGACTGGTGTTGGAGCTTGATGGTGAGATCATTACGAAAGCGGACCCCGACGTCGGCTACCTGCATCGCGGCGATGAAAAGATCGCTGAGAATATGCACTACAACCAGTTCGTGCCGTATACCGACCGGCTGGACTACCTCGCACCGCTGGCCAACAACGTGGCCTATGCCATGGCGGTGGAGAAGCTGATGGGCTGGAAGCTGCCTGAGCGGGGCGAAGCCATCCGTGTGATTTGCTGTGAAATGGCCCGTCTTTCCTCCCACTTGCTGGGCGTAGGCGTGTTCGCCATGGATGTGGGTGCCATGTCCGTCTTCCTCTACACTTTTACGGAGCGTGAGAAGATTTACAACCTGAGCGAGCAGCTCACCGGCGCCCGCTTCACCACCAGCTACACTCGCGTGGGTGGTCAGACTCGCGATATGAACGATGCGTTCGTCTCCGGCCTGAAGACCTTCATCAAGGATCTCCCAGCCGTGATCGACGAAATGGACGCGCTGCTCTCGCGCAACCGCATCTTCCTCGATCGTACCCAGGGCTTGGGCATCATCACTAAGGAGGACGCCATTTCCTTCGGCATCTCTGGTCCGAACCTGCGCTGCACGGGCATCGATTTCGACATCCGCAAGGCGCACCCGTACCTCGGCTATGAGAAGTACGAGTTCGACATTCCCGTCGGCACCACGGGGGACAGCTACGACCGCTACCTCTGCCGCATGGAAGAAATGCGCCAGAGCATCCGCATCTTGAATCAGGTCCTCGCCGACATCCCTGGCGGCCCGATCAATGTGGGCGACCCGAAAAACCGCCTGCCGAAGAAGGAAGGCGTGCTCATGAAGATGGAGGAGCTCATCCACCACTTCATCGTTGCCACCCAGGGCCTCGACGCCCCTGCGGGTGAGGTTTACTTCGGTGCGGAGAACCCCAAGGGCGAACTCGGTTTCTACATTTGCAGCAAAGGCGGCGGCGTTCCCTACCGCCTCAAAATCCGCAGCCCCTCCTTTGTGAACTTGAGCATCCTGCCCAAGATCCTTCCCGGCCACATGCTGAGCGACGTGCCTGCCATCCTCGGCAGCTTCGACTTCGTCATGGGCGAGTGCGACCGGTAAGCTTTCATCTTTCCTTTTCCTTTCCTTTATGGCGTTAGAAGTGCCCGCAGCGTTGGAAGCCAAGATCGACGAGGTGATCACGCATTACCCCGTCTCGAAACGCAGTGCTGTCCTGCCGCTGCTTCACCTCATGCAGCATGAGTACCGCTACATCACGGATGATGCGGTGAACTGGGTGGCGGCCAAGCTCGGCCTGCAGCCCATTCAAGTGCTGGAGGTGGTCACCTTTTACCCCGGCTTCCGCCAGAGTGCTCCGGGCAAGTTCCACATCCGCGTCTGCCGCACCCTTTCCTGCGCCATGGCTGGCAGCTATGAGTTGATGGAGTCCCTCTGCAAGGCGGGCAACATTGACCGCTCCCATGTGGACCATCACCACCCCATCGCGGTCAGCGAGGATGGGAAGTACAGCATCGAGTTCGCGGAATGCCTCGCGAGCTGCGGCTTCGGCCCCGTGTGCATGGTGGAAGACGATTTTCATGAGTCCGTAAAGCCTGAGGCTGCGGTGGAACTTTTGCAGAAATATCAGTGATGAGCGCCGCCATTACCTACAAAGCAGGCAAGCAGCCCCACGAGCGGGAGCACCGCCTGATTTTCCGTAACATCGACCGTGAGGGGTACAACCCCTCCATCGAATGTTTCATGCAGCATGGTGGCTATGAGATGCTCAAGAAAGCCGTGGGCATGGAGCGCCAGGCCATCATCGACGAGGTCAAGAAATCCGGTCTGCGCGGCCGTGGCGGTGCGGGTTTCCCCACCGGCGTGAAGTGGGGTTTCATCCCTCCTACGAACACGAAGCCAGTGTACCTTATCTGCAATGCGGACGAGTCCGAGCCTGGCACTTTCAAAGACCGCTACATCCTCCACCAGGATCCGCATCAACTCGTCGAAGGCATGGTGATTGCCTGCTTCGCCGTGAAGGCAACGCTCGCCTACATCTATGTGCGGGAGGAGTTTCCTGAAGCCGCAATCATCCTGGAGAAGGCTCTGGCGGAAGCCCGGGCGAACAACTTCCTCGGCAAGAACATCCTCGGCACCGGCTATGACTTGGACATCTTCGTGCACCGTGGTGCCGGAGCCTACATTTGTGGTGAGGAGACAGGCCTGATCGAGTCCCTCGAGGGCAAGCGCCCGTATCCCCGCATCAAGCCGCCGTATTTCCCGGCAGCTCTGGGGCTGTACATGTGCCCTACGATCGTGAACAACGTGGAATCCCTTTGCCACGTGAAGCACATCCTGGAGATGGGTGGCGAAGAGTATGCCAAGCTCGGCACTCCCAACAACACCGGCACCCGCATCCT
>JBGGMQ010000208.1:0-4661 GCA_041287975.1 Verrucomicrobium sp.
CGCGCTGGCACAGCCGTGGAACCTCTTAAACAGGTGGTCATCGGACAGCTGCCCTACGCCCTGTTCATTCCTGAAACTCTCGTGCCCAGGTCGCGCCGCGACGACTTGCCCTGGATCCTGGAGCATGTCCCCTGGGCCACCCTCGCCACGGATGCCAGTTTCCTCGCCCGCGTGACTGACGCCGCTGCAAAGCACGATCTGAAGTTTGACGTACTGCTGGAGGCGGAAAGTTTCCCCCAAGCCGCTCGCGCCGTGGCCACAGGATCCTTTGCCGGCATCCTGCCTGTCGCTGCCAAACACGAGTTCACCGGGCAGAAGGTCCTCATGTTCCAGCCAGCCTTCCTCACCGCCGTCACCCGCAAACTGGCCCTCGTCTTCCATCCCCGCCTCCTCCGCATCCGTCCCGAGGCTCGCGTCGCCGCCGACTGGCTTACGAGGGAGCTCAAAGAGTCTTTGAAGAAGGTGCCGGGGTAAGGTTCAAATGCAGGGAGTAGTTTCCTAAGCGAAATCATCTCCTCTGCATCTGCCGTGGCCCGTTGGGCACGTTCCAGAGGAGACAGCTTGAGTTGCCAGGAGCCCGTCGACGGTGCAACAGGACCAGTAATCCAGCAACCCCGATCAAGATGGCTCCGGATGGTTCTGGAACCGTGACGGTGACGTTGTCGAGAAAATTGCCAATGCCGTCATTCCCGCTTGCCTCGGAAGTGGCAGTGAAGCTGATCCGGTAACCGCCGCCGACCACTGAAGTAAATGCGTTGTCTACCTGTGTTAAGATCCACGACGTGTTGCCAGCGCTGTGCTGATTCGACGCCAGACTCCCATCAACCAGTAGGGCATCATCAGCCGTTCCAAAGATGCCATCCAGTCCAGAATAGGTGACATCGACCCGCATGCTATCAACTCCCAAGCGACCCCTGTGCGCAAAGGAATAATCCACGAAACCAGATTCCGGTGTGACAAAATCCTGATAGATGGCGTAGTCCGAAGCTCCGCTGATCTCAGCGAAACAAGATCCTCCATAAGCCGGGACCGGGCCACCGGAGTAGTTATCATAGCCACTGTGCCAAATTTCGACCCTGGCGTCAGAGCCAGCGGTTTCCCAACCGGGGTACCCTTGTTGCCGGATTCATCCTGAAAAACACCAGATTCACAAAATGGATTGCCGGATTCGTCCTGCGCAAGTTGAAGCTCTGCAGGCGGGTGGCAGTTTGTTCGGGCATGCACACGTAAGATGCGTCGCATCATCCACACTTACCTACCTGTACCGTATTGAAGCGCAGAGTACTGAAGGTTGACCAGGTGGATCATTTGCCCAAAGCGTCCATGGCACGCTTCAGTGGCGGGAAAAGCGTGGTTCAACTGGTGAAGTTGCAATTTCCCCTGTGTGCAGTCAATTGGGAGCGAACTCCATGACAGACGGACAAACCACATCCGCAGATGACCGTCTTCCGGGCCAAAGGACGCTGTCGCATCTAGTTCGGACGCTACCCTTGTTCTGGAGGCTGCATTTGGGGGGCTGGCTCCTGTTTGGCATCAGCACCATTCCGATGAGAATGTATCTGGTGAGCAATGTGTATGTGGACATGACCTTCCGCACTGCCCTCACCTATTACCTTCTCCGGGACACGGCGGCGATGATTTTTTCCCTCGGGCTACGCTATCTGTACAGAGTCCCAGTTTCCACCAGCTTCGCCCCGTTCCCCTGAGTGCAGTGCTTGTGCTGATTTGTTCTCTATGGGCACTGGTAGAGATGCTCCTGTGCCAGCCGCTTGTGGACAGCCTAGTCTCTCCGGTCAGTATCAGTTCCATTTCAGGCCTTTGGGCCGCCACCTACTGGTTTCGCTCCTGGCAGTATCTGCTCTGGAGTTTTTGCTACTTCGCCATCAAGAACTTCATGGATGCCCGCCGTCAGGAGCGGCTGAGGCTGGAGGCGGAAACGCGGCAGAAGGAGGCCGAATTGTTGATGCTCCGGTCTCAGATGGACCCCCATTTCCTTTTCAATGCGCTCAATGCCATTCGCAGCACCGCCCAGATGGATCCCATCCAGATCAAACTTGTCGAAGGCTTGTCCGAGTACCTTCGCTATTCGCTCCACTATCGCGGTAGTTCCCTCGTGCCCCTGGGAGAGGAGATTAATGCGATGCGTCGGTATCTGGACGTGGAAGAAACTCGGTACGGGCCCGGGATCGAGGTGCGTATGGACATCGATCCCGCGAGCCGCGAAGTTCTGGTGCCTGGTATCTTTGTGCAGCCTCTGGTCGAAAACGCCATCAAATACGGACGCCGCACCTCCCCGCACCCGCTGCATCTACTGGTCTCCACCGGGCTCATCGGTGAGGACACGCTCCGGCTCACGGTTGCCAATTCCGGCAGCTGGATCGAACCCGATCACCATGAACTCTGCCAACCCAGAAGTTCAGGTGCCGGTCTGGATATCCTGCGCCGTCGTCTGCAACTGACCTATGGCAACCGGGCAAGTATCAGCGTTGGCCCCCAAGGCGACAGAGTGGTGGCCGAGATCGAGATTCAACACACCAAACGCCACCGCCCAGGTTCAGCTCCACTCCCCCTTCACAACATCGAAGTCCCAATATGATAGTGTGGCGTGTGTTGATCGTCGATGATGAGCCACTGGCTCTGGAGCACATGGTCCGCCTGTTGCGGGCTTATGATGATGTGGACATCGTTGGCACCGCCACTGAAGTTGCTGAGGCTGCAGACCTCTGCCAGAAGGAGGCCCCGAATTTGCTCATGCTGGACGTGCAACTGGCCCGGAGCACCGGCTTTGACCTGCTTCCCCTGCTCCAATATTCTCCCCAGATTGTGTTTGTCACCGCCTATGATCATTTTGCTCTGCGCGCCTTTGACGTCAATGCCCTGGATTATCTCCTGAAGCCTGTCACTTCTGACCGCCTTGACATGACCATGGCGAAACTTAAGAGCAGGTTGTCAGAGCAGGTGGTGGACGTGGGTGCGACCGCCATCTTTGACGTGGGGGATCCTGTCTATCTCCAGACCAGCAAAAGCTGCCGGATGGTCCAGCAGCGGGATATTTCCCACCTTTGTGCCGATGGAAGTTACACCATCTTGCACCTGCGCACTGGGGAAAAGGTCGTCATTTGCAGGTCCCTCACCCAATGGGAGAGTCAGTTGCCGGAGAAAGTCTTCGCCCGCCTCGACCGGTCCACCATCATCAACAAGCACCACTTGCGGGAAATTCGCTTTGTGAACCGGGATGAGAGCCGTCTCATCATGAAAAACGGTGACGAGATTAGTTTGGGGAGGACGGGAACGCTGCGTGTGAAGATACTCTTCGGGAAAGGGTGATGCCTCACACAAAGTCACGAGGGCTCAAAGGAGCTTCTTTGCACTCTATTCTGAGCGGCCTCTCCCATGGCGAGATGGCCATTTTCGGAGGCTCGAACGAACTGTTCTCGTCGGCTGAGGCGGCCCAGGAAATCACCCTTGCTTTCGCCCGTTCGTGGCTGAGCTTACGCCGACAAGCCCCCTGCTGTAGTTTTATGATGCCTTCACGTGAACGCAGTCCATGCCTGAGCCGACGTGATCGAACGGGTCACGATGCCCGGTTGTCCCATACTCCAGCGGTCAGCGTCGGCGCCTATGCCACTGGAGCGCACGCCATTGGCACGCTGGCGATAGGCGCGTTAGCGGTTGGGGCGGTGGCCATCGGAGCTCTTGCCATTGGCCGCTTGGTGATTGGGCGGGCGCGAATTCGCAGGCTCGAAATCGACGAACTCGTCGTTGGGCGCCTTCGTATCACCGGGCAGTTGCAGACACCTCCGCACCAGCCTCCGGCAACGTTGCAGCCTGATCAGACAGCTTGAGGCGACGCTAAGTTCCAAGTCCTGGATTCGGGTTTCCCATCGAATGCCGGTGAGGTTCTATGAATCTTCAACCGGGAGTTTCCTCGGGAGCTTCTTGCGGACACTTCGGATCCCGCAGCCGCGCCGCGATCACCATGGTCACCGCCATGAAAGCCGCCGCCACCCAGAACGGCGTCCGTCCATAGTGCTCTGTCCCGCGATCAAATCCCAGCAGCCAGCCGCCGAGCACCGGGCCGATGGTGCGGCCCAGGCTGGCGGAAGATTGCAGCAAGCCCATGGCGCGACCCTGCCAGGCATTGGTCACGCATCGTGAAGCCAGCCCGTTAAGCGTCGGTTGCACGAGGCTGTTGCCCACGGCGATGAGACAGCTCACAAAGTACAGGCCGTAGAGCCCGCCCTCGACGGGCAGGAGGATGAAGCTCACCAACAGGATGGCCATACCTGCCCGGGCGAGGGGGATTTCCCCGTGTTTCGGCAGGAGTCTCCGGATCACACCGCCTTGCATGACCACGCCCACGACCCCAATGGCTGCCATGACATATCCCACATGCTGCTCATCCATCCCGTAAAAAAAAAAAAAAAAAAGAGAAAAGACCGCCGTCATGATGGAGAAGGCAGTCAGGCATACCAGGTAGGAGGCCGCCACGGTGAAGTACACCGGCCCGTCAGCGTGGCGCGGCAGTGCGGAGAGGGGCAGGGATTGGCCCTGCTGGGTGCGTCTCTCCACTGGCAGGCTTTCTGGCAACGATGTCCAGACAAGCACGGCGTTCACGATGCACAGCGCGCCCACCAGGAAAAAAGGAGCAGTAGGGGAGA
>JBGGMQ010000209.1:0-3569 GCA_041287975.1 Verrucomicrobium sp.
GGGCAGAGTCTGGTTGACCAGCAGCCACTTCCCGCCATGGAAGACGAAATAACCCACCGGCTTGCGCTGCGCCTCGGTCAGTCGCGCACTGGGGAACACCAGTCTCGATACATGCCAGGGATAGAGGTATTGATTCGAGTAGACCATCAGCCGGTGGTTGTCCGGCAGGAATTTCCCACCCCCACGCGAGGAGTAAAGGTTGAGCACAGGCAGCGGCCCCACAAAGGCCGTGCCGCAGAACGGGCACCTCGGCTTGGTGCTGTTGTCGAAGACGAACCACTTCTGGTCGCAGCTCGGGTTGGAGCAGGGTTGGGCCAGATCCACCGTCTTCACCAGCGCGGTCTCCATGTCCTGCGCCGTGGGGCGCTGGTCGGGAGCATGCAGACCGGAGATGAAGGCCTTGTCGAAGATCTCCTTCAAATACGGTCCGCAGACCGTGTAAGGAATCTTGGCGGTGTCTGCAAAAGGCAGGAACCCTGGCTTCACGGAGGTGGGATCACTCCGGTTCGAGGAATCCGTAGGATGCTCGATGAAAAGCGCCTTTTCGCCCATGCCCAGTTCCTCGTCCTTTTGCGGGTCGGAATCGTGGATCTTGCGTCCGCGCAGGGGGTGACGGTAGAGCAGGTACATGTAGACCAGCACTGCCAGTGCATGGCGGTCGGTTTCAATGCGGGGCAGGTGCTTTTGGGGATCACCCACGGCCAGTTTGAGTGTCGTCATCACCTCCGGGGCGATGAAGTCCGGAGTTCCCACCACATCAGGCGGATAACGACCTGGCACCACCAAGGTGTCGATGTCGATGATGCAGGCATTCCCACCGGACGGATCGACCAATACGTTCTTGTACGAGAGGTCCGAGTGGGCCAGTCCTGCCATGTGCAGGCGTCCCACGGATCGCGCAATTTTGATGCAGGTGGTGAAGTAGCTCAGCCAGTTTCCTCGTTCCCGGGGGTCGAGATGCCTTTGCTGGTGATTGGCTGAGGCAAACCACTTCCCCTCCTTTTCCTTCCCTTTGATGCTCAGGAAGTCGTCATTCTTCGATCCGTACTTGAAGAAGAAGTGGGAGTTGTACGTCGGCATGACGATGCCGATGTGACCCTGGTCTTCGATGATGTGCGTTGGCCAGCAGAATAGGGGCTCCCAGTAGGAGCCACCTTCCTGCTGGAAGATTCGCTCGCGGTACACTCCCACAATGTTCCGCAGCCGTTCCATGGAGTTGTAGTCGGGCTTCTTTCGGTACCAGCCCACCACCTGTTTCTTGTCCTTGGAGAAGAAGACGTCCTTCATCCCGCCCGAACCCGCCTGGTTGGCGCTGTCGAACTCAAATTCCGTGCCGTCAGTGGCCTTCAGTTTGACGATGCTCATGGCTGTTGGGGGAGACGTGTTTCGCAGAGAACCGCAATCGTGCGGTCATCATGGTGGCCAGGCGAGAAAAAGTTCATCCACTCGAGCAGGCGCCCAGCCGCTTCATCCCGCGTGGAGGCTTCAGTTACGAGCGGCTGCAGTTCTGTCCACAGCTCCTGCCACGCGGCTGGATCTGCAAGGGCCACTTCGCTGTTGAACTTGGGATCCGAGATGCCGTCCGTGACCAGCACCAGAGCATCAAATTGCGGGACCAGGGCAAACTTGATCCGGTTCATGATGACCTCCCCGGTGGCCAGGGCTTCCTTCATAGTGAGGAAAATTGTCTGACCGGCGAACTCACCCCCGTCGGGCTGAGTGAGCAGGCAGGTGGCGCCGTCTGGCACGCCGACCAGAGCCGCGCCGCCATCGCCCACGGAGAAGGCGGCGATGAACCAGCCTCCTGTTGGCATGGGACGGGCAAGGGTGATGATCAGTGTGGTGTGGAAGTCCCGTAGCGTGGCCTGGGCTTCGTTGGCCTGGTCTTCAATCGCCTTGCGAGCTGCATAGGCGGCTCGCCCGAACTGCGTGTAAAGTTCGTTCCGGACAGCGTTGCGCTTTTCGGCGGCATCAGCCTCAGAAGCCCAGGCATCCGTCAGAGGAGTCAGTGTATCCTGGCCAGCATCACTGAAGAGCTGGGTGAAATGCTCTTTGACCTTGGCGCAAGCGATCTTGGAGCCTTGCTTGGAGTGCTTTGCACTGCCGGCACCATCTGCGACCGTCAGGGCATACCAGCCGGATGCAGGAAACCACGCAAGGGAGAAGTCGTCATCACGGCAGGTGCCCACGTGAGCATGGGAACGACCGCGGAGGCTGGCGGCTGCCACCAAGTGCGGGGTGTCGCCCAGGCTCGCCAAATCTTTATCCGGTTTCCAAAATGGGGTAGCGGGATTTGATGCCTCATCCTTCCAGAGTGACCGTGGATCGGGATTGATGGTGATCTGCAAGGTTCTTCCCAACCGGTCAGGCCGATCAGGATCACTGCCTTGAATCAGGCAGGTCACCGGCACCTCGAATTCACCCGCCTGGAGCGGACTGCCTGTAATGCTGACTCCATCACTAGCGAGCCCTTCTGGAAGCTCAGCCGTGACAGTAAAGGAGGCGAATGCAAGTGCCGATGTCCCCGCATGGGTCAAGACATTGGCCGAGTACTCCCGACCTACGGTGGCATTGGGAAGCCTGACGGGGTAGGCAGGCAAGGGAGGAGGAGTGGAAAAGTTCACGTCTGGAGGGGTGGGGGGGATCACCGCTTCGGGCGGAGGTTCAATGGCAGGAGCTGACTCTTGCAGTTCTTCAATCGGGACAATGATTTCCACCGGCAGTTCAGGAAGGCTCGCTGCTTCCTCTGCTACAGGTGTTGGTGCAATCGCCTGGATCAGCGCATCGAGTTCTGGAGTCTGTTCCATGCCCTCAACCGATAAGAGGTGCTCAACGAGGGAAACGAATCCTTGAGGCCATTTGCTGTCTTCAGTCAGTTGATGGACGAGTCCTGCCCTGGCTCGCAAGGGGGAAGCTTCATAGCCCACCATCATGAGGTGCAGCACATTGGCCAGCGCTTGCTTGTCGCGCTGTTGCTGTTCCTCCATGGTTTCGCCCGGACCGGTTGGGTAACAGTAGTAGATTTCTGAGGTCGTGAGCGGCTCAATAGCACCGATGCGGTGACGGAAGAAGGCTACGTCCAGATCCCCGTTGGGAGCGCACATGAGACGCTGGGCGCACACAGCTCCGTGGGATTTGCCTTCCGCATGGATCTCTGCGAGGCACTGAAGGAGGGGCAGGACAATGCGAGCCGGATCCGCGTGAATGAGATCCCGGCTGCGCAGGAGGAACTTGTGCAGCGGCAGCCGCTGCTCATTCCTTGTGCCGAGGGAATTGATGGCTGCCATGCAGTGGGGCGGCAGAAAGAGTTAGAATACCAGGTTCACCTCTGGAGGAGGCGGAGGGAGATGGATTTCCGTGCTGGCGCCCATGCTGACGTTGCCTGCGGCCACGCTGGAGGACACCAAGCGGAAGAAGCTGAGGAAACTACCGCTGTCCATGGTGTCCAGAGTGACCACATGGTCGGCCAGGGGGAGGAGTTCGTCCTTTTTGGCTTTGGGACCGGCAGCGCAGGCGATGATGCTTGCGAATCCCCGCTTTTTCACCATCGTGACCATTTCTTTGTATAG
>JBGGMQ010000210.1:0-5268 GCA_041287975.1 Verrucomicrobium sp.
TAGCGGCGGTAGTCGGGGACGACCTCCTCGGGGAGCCAGAGGACCTGGCACCAGGCGCGGCCTCGTATGGGGCCGGTGGCGCAGCGGACGTACTCGAAGGTCATCACGCGCTGGGGATGCTGATCCGCCTGCTCAGCGTAGACCCGGGTGAGGTGCTGGCAGAAGGCTTCGGTGTAGATGACGCCGCAAGAGAGTTTGGCAAGCGTGCAGGGCATTTTGTCAACTCTAGTTTGGACGTGATTGGGGGTGCTTCCAGTTATTTCGCAGGCGGAATGAAGTCGGCTGGCGCAGTGGGCAGTACGTCAGTGCGTCAGAAAAGGGTAGAGGGGGTAAGGAGTGATGGGGGCGGGGGTAAAACAAAAATGGCCGTCGGGTGGGACGGCCATTTTGGGAATTGGAAGGGTTCTTGGAAGGCGGCGGATTAGGCGGCGAAGCGCTCGGCGACGGCGTCCCAGTTTACGACGTTCCACCAGGCGGCGATGTAGTCGGGGCGCTTGTTCTGGTACTTGAGGTAGTAGGCGTGCTCCCAGACGTCGAGGCCGAGGAGGGGGGTGCCGGAGCCGTCCATGAGGGGGTTGTCCTGGTTGGGGGTGGAGGTGATGGCGACTTTGCCGTCTTTTTTCACCAACCATGCCCAGCCGGAGCCGAAGCGGCCGACGCCTGCTTTGGCGAAGGCTTCTTTGAACGCGTCGAAGCTGCCGAAGGCGGCGTCGATGGCGGCGGCAAGTTCACCTTTGGGGGCGCCGCCTGCGTTGGGGCCCATGATGCCCCAGAAGAAGGTGTGGTTCCAGTGGCCGCCGCCGTTGTTGCGGACGGCAGTGCGGATGCCTTCGGGCACGCTGTTGATGTTCTTGTTGAGGTCTTCGATGCTGAGGGCTTCGAGATCTGCGTTGCCGGCGAGGGCGTTGTTCAGATTGGTGACGTAAGCGTTGTGATGCTTGCCGTGGTGGATCTCCATCGTCTGGGCGTCGATGTAGGGCTCGAGGGCGGCTTTGTCGTAGGGGAGAGGAGGGAGGGTGTGGGCCATGGTACGGTTTGGTTCAGTTCTTTGTTAAGGAGACTTGGGGGAAAGTGCTAGCAGGGATACGCCACCGGGCAAGGGAAGGTTTGGGGGAACGGTGCGGGTGGTGGAAAGATTTACGGATGGCATCGTGATGAGGGTGTCCAATGGACCTGTGAAATGTGGTTTACAGAGACTTTCCCCGTTTGAACTGAGGGCCTTCGGGCGTAAGTAGGGGCTAGGTTTTGCATCCATTCCTCATGACCCTTCCTGAACCGAGCGCGAGCGGCGACATCCTGATGGCATTTTTGAGCATCCTTTTCGAAGGGGCTCCTTACATTCTGGTGGGGACGTTGCTCTCGGGCTTCATCGATGCCTTTCTGCCGGCGAAGCTGCTGGAGAGGGTGCTGCCGAAGAACCGGATTCTTTCGACGCTGGCGGCGGGGTTTCTGGGGCTGGTGTTCCCGGTGTGTGAGTGTGCGGTGGTGCCGGTGGTGCGGCGGCTGGTGCAGAAGGGGCTGCCGATCTCGTGTGCGATCACGTACTTGCTGAGTGCGCCGATCATCAACCCGATCGTGATCATCAGTACGCTGACGGCGTTCAAGGAGTTCCAGGGGATCGACAGTGTGGGGGATATCGGGAATGCGACGATGACGATCGCGCGGATTTCGCTGGGGTACGCGGTGGCAGTAATTGTGGGGCTGGCGCTTTTGCGGAAGAAGCCGGAAGATGTGCTGACGGACTCGGTGGTGCGAGGGATCGGCAAAGGGCTGGCGGCTCCGGGCGCGGCTCCGCAAAGCTTTGATACAAAGCTGACGCATGCGATGCGGACGGCGATGCGTGATTTCCTGGATACGGCGATGTACTTCGCGATCGGGGTGATGATCACGTCGGTCTTTAATACGCAGGTGGACCAGAGCCGCATTGTGGCGGTGGCGGGGAATGAGCTGGTTGCGGTGCCTTCGATGATGGGGCTGGCCTTTGTGCTGGCGCTGTGCAGCACGTCGGATGCGTTCATTGCGGCACCGATGGACAGCTTTTCGGTAGCGTCGAAGCTGGCGTTCCTGGTGTTTGGTCCGATGCTGGATGTGAAGCTGGTGTTCATGTATGCGGCGGTGTTTCGCCGGAAGTTCATGATCACGCTTTCGATTGCGATTTTCGTATTGATTGCGCTGCTGTGTGAGCCGTGGGCGACGCAGGTGAGCAAACTTTCCAACAAGAAGCCGGTGGGGACTGTCTCAGATGGAGCTGGGGCACCGGCGCTGGAGCCTGCGCAGGCTCCGGTGGCGCCTGCTGTTTCGACGACGCCCGCGCCTGCTACTACTGCTCCTGAAGCTTCAACTACTACGCCCAAGCCATGACAAAACGTACTGCCATTCACCTGACCAGTGTGCTGCTCCTGATGTTGTGGGCGGGAGTGATGTTGTATTTCTATGCGAGTGGCCGACTGGCGCACTATCTGCCGCCGGATGGGGTGTTTCGCCCCATGGTGCTGGTGGCGGGGATCGGCCTGGTGGTGCTGGGCCTTTTCAATCTGGTGACGATGAAGTCCAAGGAGGCGGACTGCTGCTCGGATGACGGCGACGCTGATGGCGGTCATGTGCACGGACCGGGCTGCGGACATGATCATGGTGACCACGGGCATTCACACGATCACGGTCATGCTCATGCTCATGTGCATGGACCGGGATGTGGGCATGACCATGGGAATGGGGTGCATGCTGAGCATGAGCACTCCCAAAAGCATGAGAAAGGCAGTGGTTGCTGCGGGCATGATCATGATCACGGGCATGGGCACAGTCATGGGGTGGTGGCGCACAAGCATGATCACGATCACGATCATGGGCATCATCACCATGACCATGGGCACGATCATGACCACGAGGGGCATGCGCATGGGATTCTGGAAGAGAGCGGTCCTGTCGGACGCTTGGTGGCGATCTTTTTGCTGGCGGTGCCGGTTTGCTATGCGGCGATTCTGACGCCGGACAAGTACAGCGCCCATGCGGTGACGAACAAGGGTCTGTACAACCAGAACTACGGCAAGGGGGGGCTGGCGGAGCAGTACTCTTTGAAGAAGGAAGTGGGGAATCGTCCTGCGCAGCTGGTTGTAGCTGGAGCTACCGATGGGGTGACCCCGGCAGACATGCCGCCGGGACCGCAGCCTGCGGCAGGCAAGCCTGGCGATGTGATGCCGGCGGTGCATCCGCAGGAACTGGAGCGGCAGGCCAAGAGTGGCTCTGAGACGAAGAGCTACGGGAATTTCACCCTGAAGGATCTTGAAGCGCAGGTACCGCGGAACAAGGATGGCAACTTCATGCTGGAGGTGCCGGAGATTTTCTACACAGCGGGGGACAAGGAAGTGCAGCATGTGCTGAATGGCCAGTCTGTGGAGACGATTGCCCAAGTGATGCCTGAAAAGGTGAACAACGATGCGGGTACGCGGGTGCGCATCTTCCGTCTGCAGGTGCAGTGCTGTGCTGCGGATGCCCGTCCTTACTCGATCCCTGTGGAGTTTGGCAAAGCGCCGCCACCGTTCAAAGACATGAGTTGGGTGAAGGTCATAGGCAAGGTGACTTACCGCCAGGAAGGCAACCAAACGGTGCCGATGGTGGAAGCGGTGAGCATGGTGGAGACGGCGGAGCCTGACAGCAAGATGGTTTATTAGCCGCGGAGCGGCGTTGAGGCGGCGCAAGCGCCTGTTGAGACGCTGCGCTGGTTGAGACGCGCCCCCGGTGGGGGCTGCTGGTTGAGGGGCCCGCAAGCGGGCTGTTGAGGCGGACTTCGTCCCGTTGAAAGGCTGGGTCCGGTTGAGGTGGCTACGGTTGACAAAGGAGGACTATGTTTTGCTGAGGGGCCTGCGCCTGGTAGGGACGTTGGGTTTTAGGAAAGCTCTTTTGCGGGGCAGAAACGATTGCATCTATGCATGAGTAGTATTTTGCTGGAAATAGGTGTGATTTTTCTGCTGGTGGTGGCCAATGGGGTGTTCGCGATGGCGGAGATCGCTATTGTTTCCTCGAAGCGGAACCGGCTGCGTTCCATGGCGGAGGCTGGGAATGCCAAGGCGGCGGTGGCGCTTGAGCTGGCGGAGAATCCGAGCCGGTTTCTGGCGACGGTGCAGATCGGGATCACACTGGTGGGGATCCTCACGGGGGTGTACGGTGGGGCGACGTTGTCGGAGCACCTGGCGGTGGTGTTGAAGGAGGTGCCTGTGCTGGCGACTTATGCGCAGCCTGTGAGCTTTGTCGTGGTAGTCATCTTGATCACCTACCTTTCCTTAGTGGTGGGGGAGCTGATCCCGAAGCGCCTTGGCCTGAACAATCCAGAAGCGTACGCCATGGCGCTGGCGAAGCCGATGGGGCGGATCTCGAAGGTGACGGGGCCTGTGGTTAATTTCCTCAGTGCTTCGACGGACGGGCTGTTGCGCCTGCTGGGGGTGAAGATCACAGAGGAGCAGACGATCTCGGATGAGGAGGTGAAGTCACTCATGCGGGAGGGGATGAGGGCGGGCGTGTTTGTCCCGGCGGAGTCCTCCATGGTGGATAATGTACTGGAGCTGGACCACCTGCCTGCACGGGAACTGATGACGCCGCGGGCAAAGATCATCTGGGTGAGCGTCACAGATGCGCATGACCAGATCTGGCACAAAATCGTGGTGAGCGGGCACTCGTTCTTCCCCGTGTATGAGGGCACGCGGGACAATGTGGTGGGAGTTATTTCCGTGAAATCGATCTATGCGAACCTGGCTGCGGGCGCACCGGTTTCAGTGAAGGACCTCATGACTCCGGCGCTGATGGTGCCTGACATCACCCCGGCTTCGAATCTGCTGGACACCTTCAAGGCCAAAGGAAAGCATCTGGCTCTGCTGGTGGACGAGTTCGGCCACGTGATTGGCCTCGTGACTGTGCACGATCTGATGGAGGCAATCGTAGGCGATTTCCCTTCGCAGGATGTGCGGTTGAAACCGAGGGCGTTGCGCCGGGACGATGGCTCATGGCTCATCGACGCCATGATGGATTGCGAGATGTTTGAAGCCCAGGTGCCGGGGTTCAAGCTGGGTTCCGCGCTGGAGCGGGATTACCAGACCTTTGCGGGATACGTGATCCAGCGTTCGGGCGGCGTGCCACAGGAGGGAGAGTGGTTCGAGGAGCAGGGGTTTCGGGTGGAGATCATCGACATGGATGGGCACAGGGTGGACAAGGTTTTGCTTATGCCACTGAGCGGCCTGGGGCCGCTCAGTGGCATAAGCAGTTGAGGGGGCCGCAAGC
>JBGGMQ010000211.1:0-5573 GCA_041287975.1 Verrucomicrobium sp.
CGACTGGCTGCGGATCCAGGGTATTGGCACACAGAACTCACTGGTGGGCGGAGGCACTTTCATGGCGAGTTTCCTCCTGGATACGGACAGTCTCACGAGTGATTTCCGACGTGGCATCGTGGGCGGCTCCGGGGAGTATGAAAACAACATCAGCCTCGGGATCGCGGCCACAGGCGCGATACTGCAGCTGGGCAGCAGCAACACCTATGCGGGAAAGACCATCATCTACCGCGGCATCATGGAAGTGGAGACTCTGGCCGATGCCGGGCAGGTCAGTTCCCTCGGCAAGGGCGACTTTGGCGGAGATCCCAACAATGCCGTGATCGACATCGCCAGCCAGACGACCAACGGCACTCCCATACCCACGGTTGCCACTTTGCGCTATGTTGGCTCGACGAACTCCGTGACCAATCGCGCGCTTCGCCTCATCAACACCGACAACCGGACGGACATCCCCCAGGTGGTGGCCGTGCTGGAGAACGTCGGTACGGGCACCGTGAAGTTCACCTCCCGGTTTCTTGCCGAGGGATCCAACGATATCTCCAGAGTGCTCCGTCTCAGCGGCACCAACGCCGGGGGCAACGAGATCGTGGGCATCAGCGATGTGTCGACCTCGGTGAAAACTGAGATTGAGAAAACGGGCACGGGCACCTGGGGCATCACGGGAGACAATACCTACAGCGGTGGCACGACCGTGAGCGCTGGCACGCTGCAAGCGCTCAATGCTGCCAGCGTGGGGACTGGCACCGGGTCAGCCACGGGAGTGGGCAACGTCGTGGTGGCCGCAGGGGCCACCTTCTCGGGGAATGGGCGCATCGCCCCGGGAAGCAGCAATGGGGTGACGGTGAACGGCATCGTCTCCGTGGGAGATGCTACGTTGGCCACCGCCCAGGCGTCGAAGTTTGAGATTGCCACCACGGGCAGCGGTGTGCTCACCTTCAAGTCTGGAAGCTCCCTGGTGATGGACATTTTCGGGGGACTCGGAGGAGGAGACAACACCGCGAACCCTTCGGCTGCGGACCTCATGGTCATCAATGGATCGCTGATCATCGAGACCGGCACCACTCTGGTGCTCAACAATCCCAACAATCTCACCGAATGGGTGGCCAACGATTCCTGGAAACTTTTCGACTGGAGCGGTATGACCGGGCGGACGGGGGAGTTTGCCGTGCTTTCCCTGCCGGCATTGGGAGGCGGCCTGTCATGGGACACCAGCAAGCTGTATCTGGAAGGCATCATCGCCGTCACCGCCGTTCCCGAGCCCGGTCGTGGCTTGCTGGTGTTGTTTGCGTTGGCGGCCCTGGGGCTGAGGCGGAGGCGGTGAGGAGCGCAAGCACTTGAGATCAGACAACTTTCTTCCTCTCGCCCCTCAACTATCCTTGGGCTTCCTCGGCTCGGCAAAGATCAAGTTTTTCAACTGCAACTGCCCCGGCGGGAGGCTGCTGCGCAACTGCAACACTTCGTTGATCACATTGCGATCAAGCGTCAGACGGCCCAGGCGGAAGATGCGGAAGGTCTGGTCAGAACCGGTGGCGCGGTCGGCATCCATGAGGGCGGTGACACTGGGGCCGCTGGTCAGGGTGATCTGAAATTCAGCAGGGCGGTCAAGCTTGGCGACGGCGAAGACCATGTTCACATCGTAGGTGCCAGCGGGGAGGTCCGCGACGAGCCACTCGAGAGTTCCAGGAGAAACGGACTTGGCGGAGACATCGGGCAGGCCACCAGGAGCGTGAGCGGTGTTGGGGTGCAGTACCAGGGCCTGATTGGGTTTGCCATTGGGCTTGGGACCAGATCCAGCGGGAGGGGTGCCGCCAGGAGGCACTGCTGCCAGGGGATCGACTGCGGCGGCAGGTGCCGGTGGCGCGGGCATGAGGGCGGAGTAGGGCATGGCACCGCCGGTGGCGATGAGCTGCTTCACCTGGTCGAGCTCCTTGTCCACGGCCTTGGCGTCAGACAGGCGGCCGCGGGCGGCCATCTGCTGGCGGAGGAGTTCCAGCTGGCGCTGGTAGTCCTGCAATATCGGGGCATGCAGCCGGCGGAGATTCGCCTTGTAAGTGCCGTCGAGGGCTTCAAGCCGGCTCTGCATGGAGGATGCCGGGGCCGCAGGAGGGGCAGCGGCGGGTGCCGCTGCCGCCGGTGTCTGGGCCCTCAATGCGATGGCAGTGGAGGCCAGTACCAGCAAGCTGCTGAAGCTGGCCTGGGCAGAAGGAAAGGAGAGAGGTTTCACGCGGACCATGGCTTCAGTTTCCCCTCCCTCAGTTGTTCTTGCCGGTGTTCGGGGTGGCACTTGTGACCGTGCTGCTGCCGGAGGCTCCGTCAGTGGTGCTGGTGACGGGGTCGCGATCGGGCTGCATGGCCCAGGCGCCAGGCGGGATGAGGCGGGCTTTGGCGAGAGACTCCCGCTCTTTGAGGGAGCTCAGTGTCATTTCCTCGAAGCGCTTGGGATTCCTGGCTCGGGCCGCAGGAGCGTTCACGCAGGCGAGGCCGTTGTCCACGAGGACACCGGCGAAGTCCCCCACGCCTTCGGGCTGCACCACGGCAAGCACGCGCCCCTGGTCATCCTTCAAGCCGCGGCTCAAGATCTTCAACGGTTTGTCCTGGAGAAAGGTGTCGGTGAACACACGGGCCTGCTTGCCAAGGATGGTGACGTCTTCTGCAGTGAGGCCAAAGTAGGCGCCGCAGGCTTTGATTTCAGCCGTGGCCTCGGGTGCGGCGGGGGGGCAGGTGACCCAGAGCAGACGCACGGGGATGGTCTCGCCCTGATAGGTGACGAGGAAACTATCGCCGGTGTTGTTGACGCTGGAGACGTATTTGACGTCCAGCCATTCCTTGTATCCCTGGCCTTGCAGGCTGGCGGTGGCAGTGACGGTGCTGCTGCCCACGCTGACGCGGGAGGGATTGTCCACGAGCTTTTGCACGGTCTGGGTCTCCTGGAGCAGATCGTTGGCGGTCTCGACATCGTTCTTCGCCTGGGCATGCTCGGCGAGTTTTGCCACTTTCAAAGAGTAGGCTTCGACATAGGGGCGGATGATGCCTTGCAGGCGGGTCTTGTGGGCATCCCGCAGCGTCGTAACTTCATCGGTGGCGATGGCGGGAGCAGGAGAGCCATCAACGGTAGGAACGGGATCAGTCGTGGCCAGTGGAGAGGTATCGCCCTCTTTCGCGGGACTGAGGCGGATTTCCTTCACGCGCATAACGCCACCGCTGCCCCGGGTGCGGGTGATTTTGAGCGCGAACGTGGCGGAGCTGCGTGAGAGGGTGATGGGAGCAAGCTGCAGGGAAGCGGGCTTGTCCCAGCCGCCGGTGTCCGTCACCTGCCCGGCGCGGCGGTTCATGGAGGCACCTGAGAGGCTGGAGTCTTCGTAAAACTCAAAGTCTCCCCCAGTGGTGAGATCTTCCGCCGGAGAGTAGATGTTGACGCGTGCGGGAGGATCGCCCATCGGGGCCACACTGTAGGTGACGATGACGTTGTACTTTCCTGGGGTGGTCTTCTGGACATTCCATGTAGCGACACTGCCGACAGTACGCCAGTTGGCCAGATCACCCGAGGCGCGGTCAAAGATG
Organism: Verrucomicrobium sp.; assembly: GCA_041287975.1. GTDB lineage: Bacteria > Verrucomicrobiota > Verrucomicrobiia > Verrucomicrobiales > Verrucomicrobiaceae > Verrucomicrobium. Next base: position 3,565 of record JBGGMQ010000211.1, read on the forward strand.
ACGGCACCATTCAACCGGGCATCCCCAGGGCGGAGGACAATGACATTGGAAAGGGTGGGGTCGTCCAGGGATCTCGCGTACAGCTCTGCCAGGTCCTGGCGCGTTTTTTGGGCAGTCAGAGCTTGCTCGTAGTCGCCTTCAGCACCGACTTCGCGGGCGACTCCGCCCAAGGCCATGGCATACTGTTCCGCGAGTGTCTTCGCGGTGGCGAGGGCGCGCAAGGCTGCCTTTTGACGGAGGTCGACGAGCTCTGGAGGATCTACAGGCCTGAGGGCAGGAGGAACGATGGCTGTGGAGGCTCCAGGAACTGGTATCTGCTCAGGAGCAGGTGCCTGCCCCTGGACTGACGTGGCAGTGACTAGAGCGAGCAAATGAAGAAGACGCGCTTTCACGGGGCGGGGAAGGAAAGGGAGAGTCAGCGGCTCGCTGGTACCAAACTCAATGAGTAAACGCGCAATGTGGCGGATTTCTCAGGAGGATTTGCCGTCAGAGTGAGGCTGCTGTTGCCATCACGAATGCGAAGCGTGCCCACGCTCCGCTCTGCGGGAGCCTTGGTGGCAGTGCCGCAGGGGACAGCGAGGCTGTAGAAGCTCTCCTTCAAAACGATGCCGCCATCATCAGAGCTGTACCGCATCACCACTTCGTACCCACCGGGTGGGAGGTCGGGCAACTTCCACGCGGCGGAGGCACCGGGAGTTTGCCAGCCGCCAAGGGTGCCCTCGCGGGAATCGAGTTTGAGTCCGGTGATTTGCGCCTCGGAAAGTTTGAGCTCAATGCGCTCGGGCAGGCTGCGGGCCAGGAGGCTGGCGGCCTGGGCGCGGAGAGCGGGTAGCTCTTTTTCGATGTTGGAGATCTCCTTCTCCAGCTTCAGCCGCTCATCCCGGGCTCGGAGCGCTCCAGCGTAGTTCTGCGTGGTGGCGAGCTTCTTTTCCAGGGCGATGAGCTCCTCCATCTGCTTGCGCTTTTCCGGCAGCATCGCGGTGAGCAGGTCCTGACGGAGCTGCATCTTCAGGCTGCGCATCTCGCGTTCCGGGGTCACATCCTGGGCAGCGGAGGAATCCTTGGAGGTGACGGAGAGCCCTACCAAGAAAACAGCGGACAGCCCGGAGAAAAGGCTGCGGGAAAAGGTGAGGGGCAGACGGTGAGGCAAAGGGAGGGCGCGGGTGCTGATTTCTAAGGATTTACTCCATTCCCAGCATAGTGAATCCCGCGATGGCGGCAAGCCGATTCAGCGGGCAGATGGACAACGTTTGACCACCACCGCCTCGATTTCCAGATCCAGCTCGTGGCGGCAAATGTCGGCTTGGAGGAAGGTGACCTGCTCATTCTCCAGCCCGGCTTCCTCGGTGAGCCAGTCTTTGATCAGGGGCAGGGCCTCCAGGTGGCGGAGGTAGCATTTGAACTCCCGGCGCACGATCCCAGCGCGCTCGGCGGCCTCGGGGCCATGAAGCGCCTCCACCATGTCCATGCGATCCAGCATGATCTGGATGTTGTGCATGGTGGTGCGGAACTGTGCATGCCAGTCGCCTTCACCGACGCTACGGTGTCCCTCAATACTGGCCGTACCGCTGAGGTAGCCGGTCACGTGCGAGCCCTCGGTGACGAGCACCGCGCGGGCGAAGCTGGGGGGCTTCGGACCATACTCGGTGGGGTAGTGGTACGCGGGGACTTGGGAGGGATTCTCCAGATAGACAGGGTGTGACCGACCAGCGATGAAGCAGAGGATGAACTGGTCACCCGCGATGCCTACACCCGATGCGGCGGGCATGAAGGCACGCAGATCCCGGCCAAATTTCTGCTCATAGGCCAGCCAGCGCCCCAGGTTGAACTGACGGTAACGCTCCAATCCATGGTCGTTCTCGTTGATGCGAGGCACGTAGTTCCAAACGCGATGCAGGTAAAAACCCCTGCTGGTGGCAATGTTCAGCAGCTTCGCATAGGCCTGACGGATGGGCTCCTCCAGGCGACCCTTGGCTTCCACGATGACGGCCCCGTGCAGGTGCTTCGGC
>JBGGMQ010000212.1:0-3212 GCA_041287975.1 Verrucomicrobium sp.
CTGACGCACTGACGCACTGACGCACTGACGCACTGGCTCACTCTCCCTTGACCCTCTTCTCAGCAACCTTGCTCCACGTGGCTGCGAACACCCGTTTCCCGGCCGGATCCTCTGCCGCGTGATACGAGCTCATCTGAAAGCCGTCCGCCTCCAGTGACTTCATGCGTTGCTGAAAAAACTCCTCGTCCATATCGAGGAACCACATCCACCCGAAGCCCTTCCCTTTCGGCGACTCCGCAATCGAGATGCGGTACTCCTTCTTCCCGTCCACCCAGCGGAATTCCACCGCCTGGATCCAGTGGCCCTGATCCCAGTAGTTCTTCCCCGCGTCATTCTTGACGTCCTTGGTCCGGAGGAACTTCTCAAACTCCTCCTTAGGCGTCCATTCCGTAAACGAGAACGCCTTCTCCTTGTCGCCCTCCGCCCCAGCGACTCTCATCGCCCCGCCGCCCACGGCCACCAACGTCAAAAGCAAAGTCACAAAATGAAGAATCCGGCGTCTCATAGCCCAAAATCCTCCCACAAACCCCACCTCAAAACAAACCCAAAATTCAAAAACCAAACCTCACAGGACAACCCAACGCCCCCTACCCCAATGCTGTAAATTCCGTTAAGGGCACCTCCGGAAACCTCAGAAGGGCCGAAGGTCCGCCCAATACCAGCCGGGGTCGAAGGCCCCGGTATCCGTCAGGAAAGGGATGGAGGGCTGAAAGTCCGACCTATCAAGTTACTCCAGACCTCGCAACACCCCTGTTTTCTTCAAGGGGGTAGTTTCCGGTGGTGCCCTTAATTCTATCTAAAAAATCAGTCTCTGTGCCCCTGCGTCTCTGCGGTCAAACCCCGATCTCTCCTCCACCCTTGCTTCCATCAGAATGACAAACGGGCAGCGCCGGTGAGCAGCCACTCAAACAAAAATACCCACGTCGCATCCGCACCCCTTCCCCGAAGGGGATCCTGCTTCAAGCCCAAGGTTGGACGAGCTTCCAGCGAGTCTACCTTGGGTGCGTGACGTTAGCCTTCTACTCCGAAGGAGTTGTTGCGGTCTCCTTCCATCCGCACCTCTCTATACCCCCATGCCCCAAAGTTCGTTGCAATAACTTCGCATGCCAAAACTCCCCCAACCTCAATTCTGTAAATTCCGTTAATTCTGTATAAAAAATCAGTCTCTGTGCCTCTGCGTCTCTGTGGTCAAATCGAAAACTCCCATCCACCCCTGCCCCCCTTCTCTTCCTTTCCCTCATTCATTCCTAATTCCTCATTCATTCCTAATTCCTAATTCAGCATTTATCATTGCTTAGGCCACCACACCCTCAATCGCATTCCCATAGCTCAACGGCACCGGCCGGTTCGCCGCATCGCGCACTTCCGTATCCGGATCGATCCCCATCAGCGAATACATCGTCGCCGCCAGATCATCCGGCGTCACCGGCTTGTCCGCCGGATGCTCTCCTGACTTGTAAGACGCCCCGTACACAAACCCGCGCTTCGTCCCGCCCCCGGCCATCAGCGCCGTGTAGCAGAAGGGCCAGTGATCCCGGCTCAGCGCCTTGTTCACTTTCGGCGTCCGGCCGAACTCGCCCACCCACACCACCAGCGTCTCATCCAGCAGGCCGCGCTCATCCAGATCCGTCAGCAGCGTCGGCAACGTCTGCTCCGTGATGGGCAGGTGCCGTTGTTCAATGATGGGGAACATGCGTGTGTCATCGAACCCATGCGTGTCCCAGCCGCCGTCCGTGGTGCTGCGACCCCCAATGCTGTCGGCAAACGTCACTGTCACAAACTTCACTCCCGCCTCCACCAGGCGCCGCGCCAGCAGGCAGCTCTGCCCGTACGGCGTGCGTCCATAGGCATCGCGCACCTTGTCAGGCTCCTTGGTCAGGTCAAACGCCTCGCGCAGCTGCGTGCTCTCCAGCATGCCCAGCGCCTTTTCATAGTACCCGTCCAGCCCCTTGGCCGCCGCCGAGTACTCGATCAACCGGCTCTGGGAATCCACCAGCTTCTGCATCTCCCGACGCGAGCGCAACCGGTCATACGTGATCCCCTCCGGCAGGCTCAGTTCCGGCAGGGCAAACTTCGGCCCATTCGGATCCTGCGTCACCAGGAACGGATCCCGCGGCTTGCCCAGGAAACTCGCGAACTGTCCCGGCGTCTGTGTTCCGTCGCTGATGACATACGGCAGATGCACAGACGTGGGCACTTCCCCCGCAGGTGGCATCATCTTGTCCACCACACTGGTGTAGGCGGGGAACAAATCCGGCGTGTCTTTCAGCCGCTGATCATCGCTCGGTGGCGCATGCCCGGTCAGGGCATAGTACCCCGCCGAGTTGTGATTCTTCATCGTGTGATGGACGCTGCGGATCAGCGTCACCTTGTCCATCACCTTGCTCGTCTTTGGCAGCAGCGAGTTCACCCGGATCCCATCCACATTCGACGCCATCGGCTTGTGAAACCCCCGGATCCCGCTCGGCGCATCCGGCTTCATGTCAAAGGTCTCCAGATGGCTCGGCCCACCCCACTGGAAAAGAAAGATCACCGACTTCGCCTTCGCGATCAGCTTGGGATTCCGCGCCGCTTCTTCCGCAAAGATCAGCTTCGGCAACGTCATCCCAAACAACCCCATGCCCCCCACTCGCAACAAAGAGCGGCGGCTCAGCAACCGGGTGGATGCGAAATTCGCGCAGGCGTGATTGGACGAGTTCATCAGAATCAAAAAAGGGGTTAACAAAAAAGGGAGGAGACAGAACTAACGGAATTAACAAAATGGGTTTTGGCTTCACCTCCAGGCCCTGAATGAGATCGCATTGAAGGCCTGAAGGGGCACGAGAGTCGCCCTTCAATACGAGGCAATTCCGCGACCTCACCCCAGACCCATGCCCTCATTCCACCCCAGGCGTCGCCACACGCCCTGGCAAAACTGAAGACATGGTTTCCGGTATCCCTCATAAATCCAATTCCGTAAATTCTGTCTAAAAGAACTTCTTCAATTTCTCTCCAACTACCGCATAATTTATTTCCTCAACACAAACTCCTTCGCGTTCACCAGACTCCACGCCAGATCCTCCATCGCCGCCCGCTTGTCTGGCGCTTCCCGCAGCATGCCTGCCAGGACAGTCCGTTCTTCCTCACTGGGAGGACGGGAAAGCGCGCTCCAGTAAAGCTCCTCCACCTGCTCCTCAGCGGGCAGCTTCCTCGCCAGCAGCCTGGAGAGCGCG